>CBHTSV010000228.1:0-2304 GCA_966095215.1 uncultured Sphingomonas sp.
CCTCGACTTCCCGACCATCGAACACACGACGCTCAAGAATGGCATTCCGGTCGAGTTCGTGCAGCGGGCCGGGGTACCGGTGACGCAGCTGGCAATGTCCTTCGATGCGGGCGAGGCAGCGGATTCGCCCCAGGCGCGCGGCCTTTCCAGCTTCACCGTGAACCTGCTCGACGAGGGAACGACGTCGCTCACGTCGCAGCAGTTCGCCGAAGCGGAGGAGCGACTGGGAGCGAACGTCAGCACGAACAATTCGGCGGACCGGTCCTACGTGATGCTGAATGCGCTGTCGCCCAACCTTGCGCCGTCACTCGACCTGTTGGCCGACGTCGTGCTGCACCCGGCCTTCGCTCCGCCCGAGATCGAGCGGGTGAAGGCGCAGTCGCTTACGGGGATCGCGCAGATGCAGAAGGACCCGCAACGGGTCGGCTATCGCGTGCTTCCGACCGTGCTTTACGGGCCGGCGCATCCCTATGGCGGACCGGCGGGCGGCGATCCCAAGACGATCGCGCGCCTCACTCGCGACGATCTCACGGCTTTCAAGGATCACTGGCTGAGGCCGGACAATCTCAAGATCTTCGTCGTGTCGAGCATGCCGCTCTCCGACGTGAAGCCGCTGCTCGATGACCGGTTCGGAAGCTGGACCGCGCCGGCAGTCGCGAAGGGCGTGAAAGCGTTCACCGCTCCGCCGCCGCGCCCGGCCGCCCAGAAGATCCTGCTCGTCAATCGCCTCGGCGCTCCGCAGTCGACGATCATCGGCGCGCAGCTGCTTCCCGTGAGCCCGAAGAGCGACGTGGTCCCGCTCGGCGCGGCCAATGACGCGCTCGGCGGCGACTTCCTCGCACGGCTCAACATGGACCTGCGCGAGGACAAGGGCTGGTCGTACGGCGTGAGCGGCAATCCGCAGCTGCTCGGCAATGCCGTGAGTTACGTCATCTCCGCGCCGGTGCAGGCCGACCGGACGGGCGATTCCATCGCCGAGCTCAACAAGCAGGTGACCGACTTCCTGACCACCAGGGGAGTCACGCAGGAGGAGCTGACGCGCACCGTCGCGAAGAGCATCAACTCGCTGCCCGGCGATTTCGAAACCGCGGGTGCGGTGATCAGCGCGATGATGCGCATGGATCTGCTCGGCCGGCCGGACAATTATTACGAGACCTTGCCGGGACGGTACCGTGCGCTGACGACCGCCACGGCGGACTCGGCGATCCGCAGCGCAGTCGATCCGAAGGGCTTCACCTGGATCGTCGTCGGCGACGCCGCGAAGGTGAAGCCGCAGCTCGACAAGCTCGGCATTCCGGTCGAAGTGGTGGAGGCGCCGTAGGCTAGTCCAATGTCCGCTTTCGACCCAAAGCTGACATTCAGTCTTGGTCAGCTTCGAAGTCAAAGAGGTTCAATACACGACCTTCGATAGCCCCGCCGCGCTCCGGCCCAAGCTCGTCCGCGCCCGAGGCTCCGCGCCATTCGCCTGACTGGAACTCGGCTGGAATGGCGTCGGCGGCTGGGTCGATGCCTCGCTCGTTCAGCTCGTCAAACCAACGCTCGCGTTGAGACGGAGGGAGCCGCTCACCGCACCACGGACAGTAAAAGAGCAGCTGCCGTGCTTCTCCGGCTGGAACCCAATACTCGTCAAACCTCGCGTCGTATCGGACAGACTCCCAGTCGTTTTGCCGGTGGCGCTGCATGTGCCCTGTAGTCATGCCGATAGCCTACGGTTGGTAGTGTACGCTTTCCACCCATTTCGGACATTTCGGCGCTAGCTCTATTCCTCGCCGTGCGATTGGAGAGACGACGCGATGAAGCCGAAGCCTTGGCGCATGGATGTTGGCGCGCTCATCGGCCTGCTGGTCGGGGCATTGGCTTGGTAGAGCGCCTACGAACCCGGTGAAGGTCTGTTTCAGAAGCCGCAGCTAATCGTCGTTCCCATAGCGGCCGGCATCCTGGCGGTGATCATCCGGAATAAGCGGAAAGGCGCAGGCATCTACGATCCCAAGACACGCTCAGAGAACGAGCGTGGCCGGGTGTAGCGAAGGTCCGCTTTCCACCCATTTGCGACACTAGCGGCTTAGGTCCGCTTCCGACCCATTGCGGACATTTCAACGGTCAATCGCAGTTTTCGACCGGCCCCAACGCGGGGTCCTCTCCATTCAAATAGACGTTTTGTGAACATCCCTCGGGACGATCACCGACATAAATCAGCGCAGCGATCGCACCGCCGACGCCTACAATGAAAATGGATAGAGCTAGCAGTATCCGAGAAGCCGTCCGCAGGCGCGGCGTAAGCAAGTAGACGGCGACGGCAACGAT
>CBHTSV010000229.1:0-2644 GCA_966095215.1 uncultured Sphingomonas sp.
ATGGCGCAGCCCGCGGTAGCAGGCGAGGTCCATCAGCCGCTTGATATTCATCGCGGTCTCGCGGCGAAGGTCGCCCTCGACCGTATGGTCCTTGTCGATCGCCTCGCGGATGTGCAGCACCTCCTGGTCGGTGAGGTCCTGCACGCGCTTCTCCGGGCTGATGCCCAGCTGCTCGGTGATCTTCCTGGCCGTCGTCCGGCCGATTCCGTGGATGTAGGTCAGCGCGACTTCGACGCGCTTGTTCGTGGGGATGTTCACCCCGGCAATACGAGCCATTCTCTACCCTTCTTCAGCTCCACAGGGCGGGAGTGCCCTATCTCGTCGCTAGAAAGCCCCAACCGCAAACGAAAAACCGACGCGCGCACGAGTGCGCCGCCGGAAACCGGTGGATCGGGATGAACGGCAGATAGGATTCGCCTCCTAGGGAGTCAAGGGCGCGAATGGTCCGAATGTTCGCAGTGACGGCAGCGTTTCAGCCGCACGTCGCGGCCGCACGGACGATCGCTCTCACCGACAGATTTTGATGAATCAGCGTCACAAGCCCGTCGTGGCAGCGGAAATCCTACATTGGAAGATCGTTCAACCGCCCGTGCTTCAGCAGCGGCTTCACCAGCTCTTCCTGCTCAGCGTCGCGCTGAAGGGACTGCACGCCGCGATCGAACTCGCCGGCGGGATCGGACTCTATTTCTTCAGCACGGACGTGATTCTCCAATGGCTGTGGGAGGCAAGCCGCAGCAGCGACTGGATCGCAAGGTTCGCGAACGGCTTCTCGAAGCCGGAGCATGAATTCTACGCTTTCTATCTTGTGAGCCACGGCATCGTGAACGGGGCGATCGTCGGCGGACTGCTGCTGCGGAAGCGCTGGGCCTATCACGCGACCTTCGTCGTGCTCACGGTGTTCATCGCCTACCAGATGTATCGTTACAGCTACACGCACGACATCGGGCTGATCGCGATCAGCATCATCGACCTCATCGTCATGGCACTCGCCTGGAACGAGTACCGTCTGTTCAAGCGTCACCTTTCCACCCGCTGATTTGCCCGATAGAGGCCGCTTCCAATGCAGCGCCTCACTCTCGACGGCGGCATCCCCGAAAAGCTCAAGGGGAGCATCGTCGCCCTCGGCAATTTCGACGGCTTCCACCTCGGCCACCAGGCGGTGGTCGGGCGAGCGGTGCAGCGCGGCTTCCACGAGCGGCGGCCGGTCATCGTCGCGACCTTCGACCCGCATCCGGTGCGGTTCTTCAAGCCGGACGTTCCGCCGTTCCGGCTGACCACGCTCGACCAGCGCGAGCGTCTGTTCGGCCATGCGGGCGCGGACGCGATGCTGGTGTTTCACTTCGACAAGGGGCTGGCGGTTACCTCCTCGGAGGATTTCGTCAGCGAGGTCCTCGCAAAGCAGATCGGCGCTGCTGGCGTGGTCACGGGAGACGATTTCACCTTTGGGCGCGGGCGCAAGGGCAATGTCGACATCCTGGTCGATCTGGGCGCGAATTTCGGCATTGTGGCCGAAGCAGTCGCGCCGGTGCTCCTCGATGGGGTGCGCATTTCCTCGGGCCGAATTCGGGAGGCGCTGGAAGCTGGCGACACGGGAACCGCCACGCACCTGCTGAGCCGCGACTTCGCGATCGAGGGCGTGGTCCAGAACGGCGACCAGCGCGGGCGGCACCTCGGCTACCCGACCGCAAACCTGGCACTCGGCGACTATCAGCGGCCGAAATACGGCATCTATGCCGTGCGCGTGCGGCTCGACGACGAAATGGAATACCCGGGCGTCGCGAGCCTCGGCGTCCGCCCGACGTTCGAGCCGCCGCGGGAGCTGCGGGAAGCGCATCTGTTCGGCTTCGACGGCGACCTCTACGGCCGGAAAATCGAGATCGCGCTCCACGCCTTCATCCGCGAGGAGAGGAAGTTCGAGGACGTCGAGGCGCTCGTCGCGCACATGAAAGAGGACGAAGCCAAGGCGCGGAAGCTGCTGGCGCTTCCCTGAACACCTCCCCCTTGATGGGGGAGGTTGGGTGGGGGTGATTCACGAGCCCCGCTCGACGTCTTCAATCACCCCACCCCTGCCCCTCCCCATCAAGGGGAGGGGAGTTGCGGAATCATTGCAATCCACTCGAACCGCCCGCTAAGGCCGCGCCGACAATGGCCGACGCTCCGACCAAGACCGATTACCGTTCGACCGTCTTCCTGCCCCGGACCGACTTCCCGATGAAGGCGGGCCTGCCGCAGAAGGAGCCGGTGATCGCCGCGCGCTGGGAGGCCGAGGGGCTGTACCAGCAGATCCGCAGCGCGCGCGAGGGGCGGGAGAAGTTCATCTTCCATGACGGCCCGCCCTACGCGAACGGCGACATCCACATCGGCCATGCGCTGAACCATACGCTGAAGGACATGGTGGTGCGCACCCAGACCCTGCTCGGCAAGGACGCGCCCTACGTGCCCGGCTGGGACTGCCACGGCCTTCCGATCGAGTGGAAGGTCGAGGAGCAGTATCGCAAGAAGAAGCTCAACAAGGACGAGGTACCGATCAAGGAGTTCCGCGCCGAGTGCCGCGCCTATGCGCAGCATTGGGTGGACGTGCAGCGCGAGCAGCTGAAGCGCCTCGGGATCAACGCCAACTGGGATCATCCCTACCTCACGATGC
>CBHTSV010000230.1:0-3671 GCA_966095215.1 uncultured Sphingomonas sp.
GTTGCCGAGGTGACGAGGACGCCATCCGCCGGCGCGATCACCGCCGCAGCGAGCGGCTTCGTCGCGTCCAGCCAATGTCGATGGATGGCGACGTCGAACTACCGCCCGTCGATCCGCTCGACCGCGAGCCAGTCGACGAACTCGGGCTCCGCCTCGCCGCCGATGCGCGCCAGCAATGCGATCCAGGCGGACAGGATCCCGCGCCGCCACGACAGTCCGTTGATCGCCCCTTCGACCCGCGCCCGCGCCTGTGAGTCGAGCCAATCGGGCGCATCCTCGAGCACCGCTTCGAGGCGCCGCGCAAGTCCGGCCAACGGCTTCTGCAACGCCTCGAGCGCCGCCATCGATGCGGCGGCCTGCGACACGAGCGCGCCATCCGGCTCGGCGAGCTCGGTCTCGAGCCCGTAGCCGGCTTCCTGCGCCTTGGCGCGCGCGTACACCGTGCCGCGCACCTCCGCGAGCAACGTCTCGATCGGGCCGAATGGCGCGCCTTCGACCAGCCGCTGCAGCCAGCCATCGGACGGCAGTGTTTTCGCCGCCTCGACCGCCGCGTCGAGCGCCCGCGCTCCGTCTTCGTCATAAGAAGCGACGTCCATCAACCGCGCCGCAAGCCCCCGCCTGCGACCGCGCGAGCGGCCCTCCGGCCCCACGATCCAGCGCCTCAATTCGATCGCTTCCTGGCCGCCGAACGTGACGGCGAAGGTCGAATCGGCAGCGTCGAACAGGTGATGACCCTCATCGAACAGGATCCGTCCGGGAGCGTCCTCCCGCTCACGCGCCGCATTGACCATCACCAGCGCGTGATTGGCGATGACGAGGTCGGCCTCGCGGCTCGCCCGCTCGGCGCGTTCGATGAAGCAGCGGCGGTAATGCGGGCAGCCGGCATAGACGCACTCTCCCCGGCGATCGGTGAGCGCGGTCGCTCCGGCGCGGCGGAAAAGACTCGGCAGCCAGCCGGGGAGGTCGCCGCCCACCATGTCGCCGTCCTTGGTGTAAGCCGCCCAGCGTCCGACCAGCTGCGCGAGGATCGCCGCGCGGCCGGCGAACGCACCCTGCAGCGCATCCTCGAGATTGAGCAGGCACAGGTAATTCTCGCGCCCCTTGCGAACGACGATCCTGCGCGCGCGCTCGTCGGGGTCAGCGAAGAGCTTCGGCCCCTCCCCGTCGAGCTGCCGCTGCAGTGCCTTGGTGAAGGTGGAGACCCACACGGTTCCGCCCGAGTCCTCGGCCCAAAGGGATGCGGGCGCGAGGTAAGCCAGCGTCTTGCCGATGCCGGTCCCCGCCTCCGCGAGAAGGAGGTTCGGCGCTTCCTTCGCCCGCTTGGGCGCGAAGACCTGCGTTACGGCTTCTGCCATTGCCTTCTGACCCTCACGCGGCTCGGCGCGACCGGTCAGGCGATCGAGCTTCGCCCGCGCATCGGCCGGATCGACGAGCACGGTGCGCGGCGGCGGCCGGTCGGCGGCTTCGTCCCACTGCCGGAGCCGCGAGAACAGCATGCGCTCACCGCGCTCCGGCCGCGCCAGCCTGGCGCCGATCAGCGACGCCCAAGGCCAGCCAAGCCGATGCAGCGTCGCATTCGACGTCCACGCTCCTTCCCGCTCGCGCCAGTCCGGATCGACGAGGACGGAGAGCAATCGCTCGGCGATTTTCTGCAACCCCGCCGCGGCATCGGCTTCGCTCTGCGGCGGCTCCAATCCCACCGCCCGGCTAAGTCCAGCCGCCGTCGGCACTGCGAAGCGCGCCGGATGCACGAAAGCGAACAGCTCCAGCAGGTCGAGCCCGCTCAGCTCCGGATAGCCGAGCCGCTGCCCGACCAGCGGCGCATTCAGGATGATGTGCGGAGTCTCCGCCACCCGGGAGATCGCCTCGCCCCGGCTCGCCTCCCGAACTTCTCCCTCGCCGCTCGCCAGCCAAATCCCCGCATGGGTTGCGTGGAGCGCCGGAAGGGGCAAAGGAGCGGCCATCCCGCGACCTTGGCCCGACGAGAACAGAAGAGCAACGGATTTGGACGCCCAAACGCTTCAGGCAGCCGCAATGGCTTCGAAGGCCTGGCCCTACGAGGAGGCGCGCAAGCTCCTGAAGCGCTGGCCCGACGGCAAACCGGGCGGCGATCCGATGATCTTCGAGACCGGCTATGGCCCCTCGGGCCTGCCGCACATCGGCACCTGGAACGAGGTCGCGCGCACCACCTTCGTCCGCCAGGCCTATGAGGAGTTGACCGGTGGCGCGCCCACGCGGCTCATCGCCTTCAGCGACGACATGGACGGCCTGCGCAAGGTCCCCGAGAACATCCCGAACCAGCACATGCTGACCGAGAATCTCGGCCGGCCGCTGACGAAGATCCCCGACCCCTTCGGCACGCACGAAAGCTTCGCGCATCACAACAACGCGATGCTGCGGTCTTTCCTCGATCGCTTCGGCTTCGACTACGAATTCGTCTCGGCGACCGACTGCTACACGAGCGGCGAGTTCGACGGCGTGATCCGCAAAGTCCTTCACGGCTGGGACGCGATCATGGGCGTGATGCTTCCGACGCTCGGCGAGGATCGCCGGAAGACCTATTCGCCGGTGCTGCCGATTTCGCCATCCAGCGGCCGAGTACTGCAGGTGCCGGCCGAGGTGATCGACGCCGAAGCCGGTCTCATCGCCTTCGACGACGAGGATGGCAGCCGCATCCAGCAATCGGCGTTCGGCGGCCTCTCCAAGCTCCAGTGGAAGGTCGACTGGGCTGCGCGCTGGGTCGCGCTCGGGGTCGACTACGAGATGGCCGGCAAGGACCTGATCGACAGCGTCGTCCAGTCCGGGAAGATCGCGCGGATTCTCGGCGGCCGCCCGCCCGAGGGCTTCAACTACGAGATGTTCCTCGACGAGAAGGGCGAGAAGATCTCCAAATCCAAGGGCAACGGCCTCAGCCTCGAGGAATGGCTCCGCTATGGCAGCGAGCCAAGCCTCGCTTTCTACATCTACCGCGAGCCGAAGCGCGCCAAGAGCCTGCACATCGGCGTCATCCCCCGTGCCGTGGATGAGTACTGGCAGTTCCGCGGCAACTACCCGAGCCAGCCGATCGAGCAGCAGCTCGGCAATCCGGTGCACCACATTCATGCGGGGACGGTGCCGGCCGAAAAGCTCCCGCTCACCTACGGCTTGCTGCTTAATTTGGTCAGCCTGCCGGGCGTCGCCGACAAGGAGACGGCCTGGAAGTTCGTTCAGCGCTATGCGCCGGGCACGTCACCCGAAAGCGACCCGGAACTCGACGAACTCATCGGCCTTGCCGTCAATTACGCTCGAGATTTCGTCGTGCCGGAGCTGAAGCGGCGGTCGCCGAATGCGATGGAAGGCGAAGCCCTTCGTGATCTGGACGCCGAGCTCGCGAAGCTGCCCGCCGACGCGGATGGCGAAGTAATCCAGCACGCGGTCTTCGAAGTCGGAAAGCGCCACCCGTTCGAAAGCCTCCGGGCCTGGTTCCAGGCGCTCTACGAAACCCTGCTCGGCTCCTCCCAAGGACCGCGCATGGGCAGCTTCATCGCGCTCTATGGCATCGACAACAGCCGCCGTCTTATTGCCGAAGCCTTGGCCGCAGCGGAACCCTGACAGGCTACGCCGCCATGGAAGATCCAAAGGCGCCGAGGAGCAGCAAAGCGATCATGAAGATGAGCAGAGCAACGTTGGCT
>CBHTSV010000231.1:0-2556 GCA_966095215.1 uncultured Sphingomonas sp.
AGTTGTAGATCAGGCTGAGGAGCAGGCTGTTCGACTTGAACTTGCTCTGCAGCGAGTAGGTCGGCTGGCACGTCGTCACGCAGAAGGGCCCGAAATCGAGCTTCTTGGTCTGGAAGTAACGATACTTCAGGCCGACGTCGATGTTGGGACTGAGTGCCGCTCGAACTTCGGCCAGACCCTGGAACGCAAGGGCGCGATCCTGGTCACGGAAGTTGAGGGCGCCGCCAGCGATGCCCGCTCTCTCCTTGACCCGCGCGAGGCCGATACCGCCACCGATGGATCCGCCCCAGTCATCGTTGCCGCCGAAGTCGAAAAGGGCATTGAGCATGCCGGAGCCGACCTGGACTCGGCCGTCGCTGTCGAGGTCGCCAGAGGGCACGCCAAACACCGCGGCCGCCTGGAAGTCATTTGACACACGGTCGATGCTGGCCCGCTTGTAACCTGCTTCCACTTCGACCCGGAACATGCCGAAATCGTAGCCACCCAGGACATCGGCATCCCAGCCCGTATTGTATTTGAATTTGATCGCGTCAGGGACCGTAACGCCCGGACTGGCAAAGTCGAAACGCTGGTTCGAAGCCTTCATCGCACCGATGTCGACGCCGATATAGGCGGATCCGTCGCGCGCGAACGCCGGCGAAGCGATCGCAGTCGATGCGATCGCCACTACAAGTGCAAATTTCCGCATAAGAAGCCCCCTTATTGGACCGTGGTGCATCGAAAGCGATGAAACACCGTTTGGCAAGGGCGGTTGCGCGATGGCGGCAGTTTGCGCGCGGCTGTTGCGAAAAGGTCGCACGAACTGACTGAAATCAGGTGCGATTGCTGATTTAGATTAGCCTTAGGCCGCGGTAACGAGGTGCAACGGCACGCGGCCCGGCTCAGCTTCGAGCAAAGCGACATGTTCCTCGTAACGGCGCGCGAGCTCGAGATGGACCTGGCGCACCCTGACGTGCTCCGCAGCCGCGGCTGCGGCCGCTTCCTCAGCCGCCCTTCGGCGATAATAGACTAGATCCAATTACATACACGCCACCCCCCGATGGCAGCAGGGCCGAACGGCAACGCGACCTCCCGAGTCGCCGGCCCGACACTTATCCACATATCACCGAATCGGACGGACACCGATTCACAAGTCGGAAATTTCGATGACAGGCGGCATGGCCCCGCTAAAATGTCCCGCTCGAAGACCTGAGAGACAGTCGGGATGTCAGTGGGGGGTGCGGATTCCGGCCTGTTGGACCCATCCGGGCGCCGTCCTTAGCCGTTTGGCGCGAAGCACCTTCAGGCCCGCCGAGCGCTGCCAGCCGGCCATCTCCGCCACTGTCCAGGCGCGCACTCCCGGCCGGCTTTGCATGGCGAAATAGAGGCCCAACAGCGCCGGGATCTGACCGGCGTGGCCTGGGCGTTCGGCGCGGGCAGGCTCCTGAATGACGAAGACTCCGCCCGGTTTGAGAGCGCGAGCTACTCGCCCCGCGAGGTCGCGGTTCTGCTCGGCATCGAGATGGTGCGCGAGGTTCGACATCAGCACGAGGTCGTACTGCTCAGTGCCGAGCTCCGCGGTGACGGCGTCGCCCGCCCGGTGGACGAGACGCTCGCCCAGCCCCTCCGCTGCCAACAGCGGCGCGGCGGCCTCGATGGCGTCCGGCAGATCCATGACTTCCGCCGCGAGGCCGGGATGGCGGCGGACGATTTCCGCGGCGAAATGCCCGTGCGAACCGCCGAGGTCGATCATCCGGCGTGCATCCCGCGGGACGGGCATCCGCCGCGCCGCCTCGGCCCCCGCCATGCCAGCCAGAGCGCGCATTCCGCGGTGATAGAGGTCGCGCTCCCCAGCGGCCATGGAGTCATGGAACTCGAGGGGCCGCCCAGAGCGTACGAAATCCTCGAGTCTTTCCAGCCACCGCCATTCGACAGCCTGCAGGCGAAGCTTGTCGCGAACCGATTGCTTCCCCGCGCTGAGCAGCCAGGGCCGCGCCCGACGGGTGAGAGCGAAACGATCGTCAGTGAAGCGCAGGTAGCCGCATCCCGCGAGCGCATCGAGCAGGAGCGCCGTGGGCCCGGCTGCAGCGCCGATCGCCGTCGCGGTTTCCTCGGCTGTGAGAGGGCGCTCCACAAGTGCGTCGAAGACCTTGAGCTCGGCGCCCGCCATGACCGTGCGCGCCAGCAGCATGGCCGCATGGGTGTCGACCAGCGCCCGCGGTGCAAGCTCCAGCTTGAGCGCCAGCCATTCAAGCACGGATTGAGGGATCGCTCCGATTTTCATTCAAGCGTGGGCAACACATAGCATGCCAGGCGCGTTTCGTTTCCAGGCGGAATCGAGCTCCCTATGATGCAGTTCCGATATCTCACGCCCTTTGCCTTCCTGGCGCTTCTGCCGCTGGGCGGCTCGCTCGGCGGAGCCTGGACCTTCCTCGCCGCCGCGGCAACGCCGCTTTGCCTCGCGACCCTGGACGCGGCGCTCGGTGAAGAGGAATCCGGCCAACCGCTCGGCGGGCGCGCGTCCCGATGGCTGCCGTGGACCTATATCGTCCTGCAGCTCGCGGCGACCGCCTGGGC
>CBHTSV010000232.1:0-2907 GCA_966095215.1 uncultured Sphingomonas sp.
ACCTTGCATGCCGCCTTCGGCATGAAGGGCACGATCAGGGTCGACTAGCGCGCGCCCCACCCCGTCAGCATCGTCTTGATCGTCCTCAAGAAGATCAGGAGGTCGAGCCAGGGCGAGAAATATTTGATGTAGTAGAAGTCGAACTGGAGCTTGAGGTTGATCCCGTCGAGGCCGCTCACATAGCCCTGGTTGACCTGCGCCCAGCCCGAAATGCCCGGCTTCACGACATGTCGGTAGCGGTAGAAGGGCAACTCGGCGATGAACCAGTGGGTCAGCACTTCGGGCTCGGGCCTCGGGCCGATCCAGCTCATCTGCATCTGCAGGATGTTGAAGATCTGCGGCAGCTCGTCGATGCGAAACCTGCGGAGCACCGCCCCGACCCTGGTGATGCGCGGATCGCCGTCGTCTGTCGCGAGCGCCCTGCGCTTGCCATCCTCGTCGTCGTCGATCTCGACCATCGTCATGGTGCGGAACTTGTAGGCGGTGAACACCTTGCCGGCGTGGCCCAGCCTCCGCTGTCGAAATAGGACGGGACCGCCATCGTCGAGCAGGATCGCGATCGCGGATACCGCCATGACGGGCAAGGCAAAGGGCAACATGAGAACCGCCCACACGAAGTCGATCAGTGTCTTCAGGTGGAAATAGCCGCGCGCGGGGACCAGCGAGCCGAAGCTGTTTTCCGAAAGCTGCTCGAGCTCCACCCGGCCGGTCAGCGATTCCCAGAGCGGCTTCACCTGGTAGACCATGCGCCCGTCAAGGGCCGCATCGGCGAGGAAGGCCTCCCACTCGTCCGGCAGGTCCGCGCCGAAGTCGGCGACAATGGCGTAGCAGCCGCGTGTGTCGTGCAGGCGCGCCCGCGACAGGATGAGCCAGTCGACGCCCTCGACTGACTTGAGCCGGTCGATCTCACCGAAGGGCACGACCGCGATACGGCGACGAACGCGCCGCTCGGCATAGATGTAGAGCGTGAAGAGCCAGACGACGTGGAGGAGGAAACCGAGAAGGAGGCCGCCGCGGTCGTACGGGAAGCGGGTGAGGAGGAACCAGACAATCGTCAGCCCGTGACCGGTCAATGCCGAGGGCAGGATGACATAGCTTCGGCGGGTTCCGGGGTACGTCTCGACCGACAGCCGCATCCAGAAGGCGATCATCACCGCAACGGCATTGGCGAAGAAGGTGTTGGTGACGGGCGGGTCGAGGAACTCGCCGGGAAGCAGCGAACCCCTGAGCACCCACGGGACGAGCGCCCCAATCAGCAGGGCGCTCGCGAACTGGAATCGCTTGCGCGTCAGGATCGACCCGTCGCGGACTGCGGGGAGCCGGTCGTGCTTCACAGCGTCCACCGGTCGATGGCCGGATCGAGCTCGCGGTCGCGCCACATGCCCTTGAGGTCGGCAAGCGTCCCGCCATCCGCCACCATGGCCGCGAGGCGGCTGTCCGGAAGCTCGCGATACTGTTGATGGGCCACCGCGCCGACGACCAGGTCGTAGCGGCCGCCGTCCGGCTCGATCACCTTGAGCCCGTGCTCGCCCTCGATCTCGTTCGCGTCGGCGAGCGGATCGGCGACCGAGACGTCGTGGCCGAGCCACTGCAGGCGGCGCACCAGATCGAAGCAGCGGCTGTTGCGCAGGTCGGGAACATTTTCCTTGAACGTCAGGCCAAGCACCAGCGCCGTTCCCGCCTTGCGCCTGCGGTCGTGCAGAGTGTCGGCGATCCACGCGCCCATCCCGTCGTTGGTCTGCCGGCCCGCGAGGATCACCTGCGGATCGTGGCCGAGTTGCTGGGCGAGGTGGCTGAGATAATAAGGATCGACGCCGATGCAGTGGCCGCCGACCAGGCCCGGTTCGAAGCCGAGGAAGTTCCACTTCGTCCGCGCGGCGGCGAGCACGTCCCACACGGACACGCCGATCTTGGAGAAAATCTGCGTGACCTCGTTGACGAATGCGATGTTGATGTCCCGCTGAGCGTTCTCGATCGCCTTGGCGGCCTCGGCGGCCTTGATCGAGGCGGCTCGGAACACTCCGCCTTCGGTGACTGCACCGTAAATCGCCGCGAGCTGCTCGACGACTTCCTCGTCCTCGCCCGCGATCACCTTGGTGATGCGGTCGATCGTGTGCTCGCGGTCGCCCGGGTTGATCCGCTCGGGGCTATAGCCAAGGCGGAAGTCGCGCCCGCGCTTGAGCCTGGAGATGCGCTCGATCTCCGGCCCGCAGAGGTCCTCCGTGACGCCGGGATAGACGGTGCTTTCATAGACGATCGTCGGCCGCCGCTCGGGATCGATCAGCCCGGCAATCATCCGCGTCGCCGCCATCACAGCCGACAGATCCGGCCGATGGCTCTGGTCGACCGGCGTCGGCACGGTGACGATGTAGACGTCGGCGCCGACGCAATCCTCGGGTTTGTCGGTCAACCTGAGCTTCGTCTCCCGAAGATCGCGTTCCGCGACCTCGCGGGTCCGGTCGCGGCCGTCCCGCAGTTCGGCGATCCGCTGCGCATCCACGTCGAAGCCGATCGTGTCGAAACTGCGGGCGAGCGCCACCGCCAGCGGCAAGCCGACATAGCCGAGCCCTATGACGACGATGTTGACGCTCCTGGTCATCCGAGCGTCCCTATACGCGCGATTATCGTTTCGGATGCAAATTGAGCCGTTTTGGACGCGCTACTGGGGCAATGTAACCTTTCCGCGCCCCACGCCGTAATAAGTGAGACCTGCCTCCTCCGCCTCCTCGCGGTCGTAGACGTTGCGAAGGTCGATCAGCATCTTGCCCTGCATCGACCTGGCGACCTTGTGCAGGTCGAGCGCGCGGAACTCGTCCCATTCGGTCACGATGACAAGCGCATCTGCGCCATTTGCCGCGGCATAGGCGTTGGGCGCGAAATCGATCCCTTCGAAGATCTTCTCGGCCT
>CBHTSV010000233.1:0-2601 GCA_966095215.1 uncultured Sphingomonas sp.
AACCCTGCCCCCGCCGCCCGTCGAGACCGCGCTCGGCGCCCTCCTTAACCACATCACCGGCGGCGCCGACGCCGAGACCTTCCAGCCGATGAACGTCAACTTCGGCCTGATGCCGCCCCTCGAAGACCGGCTACGCAAAGCCGACCGTAAGAAGGCGTACACCGACCGTGCACGTGCGGCGCTGGCGAAGTGGCTAACTCGACTTCCTCCCTGCGAGCGAAGCTCGGGGGGAGGGGAACCAGCGGAGCTGGTGGAGGGGTAACTACCGCCGGCAGGCGAGAAGAATAGCCGTAACCACCGACTCCAGAGTCTTTCATCACACGAGGCGGCGGCAATCACCCCTCCACCATGCATCCCATGGTTCCCCTCCCCATCGCACCGGCGATGTGGAGGAACACCTAGCACGAGCACCTCTTATGCTTCGGCGGCGGGGGCGCCGTCGTCGCGTATTCCGCCGCGGTCAGCCAGCCGGTGCGGTCGCGGTCGGCGCCGTTGAACTTGTCGATCGTCTTCGCCGCCCATTCCTCGAACGACAGCGAGCCGTTGCCGTTGGTGTCCAGCTTGGCGAACGCCTTGCGACGAGCGGAAAAAATCTCCTCCGCTTCGATTTTCCCGTCCTTGTTCTTGTCCGCACGGGAGAAACGCCGTTCCTCGCGGCTCTTGGCGCTGGCTTCGGGCGCCTGAAGGCTGGAGGGACTGAAGATCGAGCTCGCGCCGCGCGGCGGTGGAGCAGCCGGAATCGATGGGGTTTCAGCAGCGCTCGACTGCCAGAAGAAAAACGCGCCGGTCATCAGCAGAAAACATGCCGCAGCCCCGGCGAGGAAACGCGCCATGAGGCACCTCCATTACATCGGAGATTCGGCGCGGCCTTCGTCCGAAATGGAAGGCCGCGGGTCAACTACGGTTGTTTGAAGCGCCCGCTGAGCCGATGGCCGAGCATCGCCGCGGCTCGGCCAGGAGTGCCCTCCGCTTCGAACGGCTCGCCGCGCCTGAGATCGCGCACGGCGAGCGCCGCGATCATCGACAGCGGCCGGAGACTCCACGCGAACCGCGCTTCGGCCAGCCCGCGGGCGAATGTGCGTGCCTGATCGAGCAGCATCGCTCGCGACGGCATGTCGCTGCAGTGGCGAGCGGCATCGACGAGCGCCCAAATTCCGCCCGCGCTCTGGATTGCCTCGTCGGGACGTCCCAGGACCCGCGCTCCGAGCCAGAACAGGGATCGCCCTCGAAACCAGACGGCTTCGCTCGTCTCAACCGTCCACGGGAATGGATCGAACAGGCTGAGCCAGCCGCCTTCCAGGCCGGCAAGATCCTTGCCGGCAATGTCTCGCGGCAGCAGCTCACGCTCGACGGCCTGAAGCCGAGGCTCGGCGGGTGCCGGTTTGCCTTCATCCAACTCCTCGAGCCTCTCCCGCCACCAGGCGAGGCGGATTGCCCCAAGCATCGGCTCGCTCGTCGTGCGCACCACGTCGCCCATCGCAGCGTCAATCGCGAACAGCGCCCTCAGCGCCGGACGGTCCCGCGCCGGCGCGTAGGCGAAAGCGAGCTGCTTGTCGGGACTGAGCCGGGGCTCAGCGATAGGTGACCGCCTTCACTGCCTCGATCACGTCAGATGCCTTGATCAACGCCAGCTTCTCGAGATTCGCGGCATAGGGCAGCGGGACGTCGACATCGGTCACTCGGAGCACCGGCGCATCGAGGTCGTCGAAGCCCTCGGTCATCGCGATCGCGATGATCTCCGAGCTGATCGAGCAGACCGGCCAGCCCTCCTCGACCACCACCATCCGGTTGGTGCGCTTGAGGCTCTCGAGCACCGTCTGCTTGTCGAGCGGGCGGAGCGTGCGGAGGTCGATCACCTCGGCATTGATGCCCTGTCCCATCAGCTCCTGTGCGGCTTCGAGCGCGACGCCGACGCCGATCGAGTAACTGACGATCGTCACATCCTTGCCCGGACGCACGATTCGCGCCTTGCCGATCGGAAGCACGTAATCGTCCATCTGCGGCACGTCGAAATGCTGGCCGTAGAGCAGCTCGTTCTCGAGGAAGACGACCGGGTCGTCGGTCCGGATCGCGGCCTTGAGCAGCCCCTTCGCGTCCGCGGCGCTGTAGGGTGCGATCACCACCAGCCCCGGCACATGGGCGTACCAGCTGCCGTAATTCTGGCTGTGCTGAGCCGCCACGCGCGCCGCGGCGCCGTTGGGCCCGCGGAACACGACCGGGCAGCGCATCTGCCCGCCCGACATGTAATTGGTCTTGGCGGCCGAATTGATGATGTGGTCGATGGCCTGCATCGCGAAGTTGAAGGTCATGAACTCGACGATCGGCCGCAGCCCGCCCATCGCCGCACCCGTTCCGAGACCCGCGAAACCATATTCGGTGATCGGCGTATCGACGACGCGCTTGGGCCCGAACTCCTGCAGCAGATTCTGCGTGACCTTATAGGCACCCTGGTACTCAGCGACCTCCTCGCCGATGACGAAGACGCGATCGTCCTTGCGCATCTCTTCCGCCATGGCGTCACGCAGCGCCTCGCGAACGGTGAGCGTCACGAGCGGCGTACCTTCGGGCACCTCTGGCTCGTCATGCGTCTTGGCGACGTCA
>CBHTSV010000234.1:0-5995 GCA_966095215.1 uncultured Sphingomonas sp.
CGGCACCTGGAAGGACCTGACCGACTCGGTCAACTACATGGCCACGAACCTCACCGACCAGGTGCGGAACATCGCGCTGGTGACGACGGCGGTCGCGAACGGCGACCTGTCGCAGAAGATCACGGTCGACGTGAAGGGCGAGATCGCGGCGCTGGCCGACACGATTAACTTCATGATCGACACGCTGTCGACCTTCGGCGACCAGGTCACGAACATGGCCCGCGAGGTGGGCATCGAAGGCAAGCTAGGCGGCCAGGCGCGAGTGCCGGGCGCCGCGGGCCTGTGGCGCGACCTTACGGACAACGTGAACCAGCTCGCCGCCAACCTCACCAACCAGGTGCGCTCGATCGCCGAAGTGGCGACCGCCGTGACCAAGGGCGACCTCACCCGCTCGATCGCGGTCGAGGCGGCCGGCGAAATGGCCGCGCTCAAGGACACGATCAACGAGATGATCGGCAACCTCAAGGAGCAGACGCTTAAGAATGCGGAGCAGGACTGGCTGAAGACCAACCTCGCCCGGTTCAGCCGGATGCTCCAGGGGGAGCGCGACCTCGCGACCGTGTCGAACCTCATCATGAGCGAGCTCGCACCGCTGGTGAACGCGCAATACGGCGTCTTCTACGTCACCAAGCGCGAGGAGGAGGAGACCAAGCTCGAGCTCGTCGCCAGCTATGGCGCGGAAACCGCGGAGGAGCTGAAGCAGGAATTCAATCTTCGCGAGGGACTGATCGGCCAGGCGGCCGCTGACCGACGTCCAATCCTGCTGAAAGACGTTCCGCCCGATTTCATCCGCATCGGCTCGGGCCTCGGCCATGCGACGCCCGCAAACGTCAACATCCTTCCGGCCCTGTTCGAGGACGAGGTGAAGGCGGTGATCGAGCTCGCGTCATTCAGCGAGTTCAACGAGACCCACCAGAGCTTCCTCGACCAGCTGATGGAATCGGTCGGAATCGTGCTGAACACGATCGCCGCGACCATGCGCACGGAGGGACTGCTCAAGCAGTCCCAGCTGCTGACCCAGGAGCTCCAGGCGCGGCAGACCGAGCTCACCCGCAAGCAGGAAGAGCTGCACGCGACGAACGACGAGCTGCAGGAGAAAGCGCAGCTGCTGGAGAACGAGAAGAAGCAGGTCGAAGCGAAGAACCTCGAAATCGAGATGGCGCGGCGCGCCCTCGAAGAGAAGGCCGAGCAGCTCGCGCTCACCTCCAAGTACAAGTCCGAGTTCCTCGCGAACATGAGCCACGAGCTTCGCACGCCGCTCAACTCGCTCCTGATCCTCTCGAAGCTTCTCGCCGACAACGCGCAGGGCAATCTCAGCGAAAAGCAGATCGAATTCGCCCGGACGATCAATTCCGCCGGCTCCGACCTGCTCAACCTGATCAACGACATCCTCGACCTGTCGAAGGTCGAATCCGGAACCGTGTCGATCGAAGTGGGCGACATGCCGCTAAACAACCTCAAGGTGCACATGGAGCGGACCTTCCGTCAGCTCGCCACCGACAAGGGCCTCGATTTCAACGTCGAGTTCGACCCGAAGCTTCCCGAGACGATCCGGACGGACGAGAAGCGCCTGCAGCAGATCGTTCTCAACCTGCTGTCGAATGCCTTCAAGTTCACGTCGAAGGGCAGCGTCACTCTTGGCGTGACTTGCGCGGACAAAGGCTGGACGTCGAACCACCCGGCGCTCCGCAACGCCAAGAAGGCGATCGAGATCTCCGTTACCGACACCGGCATCGGAATCCCGGAGGACAAGCAGAAACTCATCTTCGAGGCCTTCCAGCAGGCCGACGGGACGACCAGCCGCAAATATGGCGGCACGGGCCTTGGCCTGTCGATCAGCCGCGAGATTGCGAGCCTGATCGGCGGCGAGCTCCACGTGACCTCGACGCCGGGGGAAGGCTCGACCTTCACCTTGTTCGTTCCCCTCGAAGCACACTCCGCGGGCGCGCCGGAAGGCTCCGTGATCCGCTACGAGAACAGCGGCGCCATCGTTCCGACAGCCCTGCCGACGGGCTTCGAGGTCAGCGACGACCGGGACGAGCTCGGCAAGGATCCGTTCGTGCTGATCGTCGAGGACGACCCGACATTCGCGGCGATCCTGCTCGATGCTGCGCACGAGGCGGGGCTCAAGGGCGTCGTCTCGACTGCGGGCGCCGGTACTCTCGCGATGGCGCGCAAGCTCCAGCCTTCGGCAATCACGCTCGACCTCGGCCTCGCGGACATCGACGGCTTCGTCCTGCTCGATCTCCTGAAGCACGATCCGGACACGAAACATGTCCCGATCCACGTCATCTCCGGTGTGGACCGCAGCCGGTCGGTCCTGGGCATGGGCGCGCTCGGGGTGACCGAGAAGCCGGCGGACCGCGCAGAGCTGGTGCGGGTCTTCAACTCACTGTGTCAGGAGGTACAAGGTCAGAAACCGCGCCGGCGCAGGAAGTCTCCGGAGAATCTGCCGCTTACGCGTCCGATTCCCGAGCTTGCGGGCGCCAAGGTGCTGATCGTGGACGACGATATCCGCAACATTTTCTCCCTGACCAGCGTTTTGGAGAGCCATAATGTGGAGGTTCTCCACGCGGAGAGCGGGAGGGATGGCATCCTCATTCTTGAACAGACGCCAGGCGTCGATGTCGCGCTCATCGACATCATGATGCCCGACATGGATGGCTACGAGGCCATGCGGCAGATTCGCGAGCGGCCGGAGCTTGCCGACCTGCCGCTTGTCGCCGTCACCGCCAAGGCGATGAAGGGCGATCGCCAGAAGTGCCTCGATGCGGGTGCATCGGATTACATTGCGAAGCCGGTGGATATCGAGCTGCTGCTTGCCCTTGTCCGCGTCTGGGTCGGTCGCGCGCGGGAAGCGGCCGCCGCGGGAGCGCCGCCGATCCCGGTGGAGGCGGCCGAATAGGATGGGCAAGCCGGTGGCTGAAATCCCCGTGCTGCCCCGGATGGAGCCGGAGATGCTCGACGCTCCGCCATTGGAGCGCCCGCGAGTCCTGCTCGTCGACGACGATGAGGCGAACCTGCTTGCCGTCGAGAGCATCCTCGAGGACCTGGGCGAGGTCGTTCCGGCCCACTCGGGCGAGGAGGCTTTGCGCCACCTCCTGAAAGGGGAGTTCGCCGTCATCCTGCTCGACGTCTTCATGCCGGGAATGGACGGCTACGAGACAGCACAGATTATCCGCAGCCGCGACCAGACCAAGGGAATCCCGATCGTCTTCCTGTCCGCCGTGAACAAGGAGGCCGAGCACCTGCTGCGGGGCTATGCGATGGGCGCGGTCGACTATGTGTTCAAGCCGGTCGACCCCGTCGTCCTCCGGTCGAAGGTCGCCGTCTTCGTCGATCTGTTCGCCAAGACGAAGGAAATCGAGCGCAAGGCCCGCCAGGAACAGGCGCTGCTCGACGCCAACCTTCGCGCGAACGCCGAGCGCCTCCATGCTGAGCAGGAACTGAGACGGGCCGAGCAGCGCCAGGCCGCCATCATCCAATCCCTGCCTATGGTGCTTTACCTCGAGCCTTATGACGCGAGCCCGCGCCGGCCCGACTATATCAGCGGCGACCTCGAGGCGATTACCGGCTTCACGCATTCCGCCGTGCTGGCCGAGCCGGCGATCTGGCAGGATCGCCTTCATCCCGACGATCGCAACCGCGTGATCGCCGCGATGGAGGCGCGGCGGAAGAGCGGCCGATCATCGGTCGAATATCGGTGGCAGTGCGCGGACGGCACCTACAAGCACTTCCTCGACCAGGCCGTGCTGCTGAGGGACTGCGACGGCCGCCCGATCGAGTTCGCCGGAACCCTGACGGACATTAGCGAGCAGCGCTCGCTCGAGAGCCAGCTGATCCAGGCTCAGAAGATGGACGCGATCGGCAAGCTCACCGGCGGGATCGCGCACGACTTCAACAACCTGCTCGCGGCTGTCATCGGCGGGCTGGGCCTGCTCGAGAAGCGCGCTCCGCTCGCCGAAAGCGACCACAAAGTCCTCGCAATGACCAAGCGCGCCGCCGAGCAGGGGAGCGAGCTCGTTCGTCGCCTCCTCGCATTTGCGCGACGCCAGAAGCTCGAGCCGCATCCCGTCCGCCTCTCGTCGTTGAAAGAGGCGGTCTCCGACCTGCTGGCGCACACCCTGGGCGGCCTGGTGAATATCGAGTGGCGGATCGAGGACGACGCCCACGACGTGTTCGCCGACCAGGCGCAGCTGGAGCTTGCGCTGGTCAACCTGATCATCAACGCGCGCGATGCCATGCCGGCCGGCGGCACAGTGACCGTCGACGCCCAGAATCGGCGCGTCGAGGCGAACGACTCGTCAGGGCTTCCCGCCGGCGATTATGTGCGCATTGCCGTGGCTGACACGGGGTCCGGAATTGCGCCGGACGTCCTCGAAAAGGTGATGGAGCCGTTCTTCACCACCAAGGAGCTCGGCAAGGGCAGCGGCCTTGGGCTCAGCATGGTCTATGGGTTCGTGACCCAATCCAACGGCACGTTCCGGATCGAAAGCGAGCTCGGCGCGGGCACCACCGCCGCGCTGTGGCTTCCGCGGGCGCCCGGCGTCTCCGCGCCAATCGAACGGGCGCCGTCCAGGCCGAAGCGCCGAGCGAAGATTCGCAAGCTCACGATCCTCCTCGTCGACGATCATTCGGAGGTGCGCAGCACCACCGCCGCGGTCCTCGCCGACTCGGGCCACGAAGTCATCGAGGCGGCGAACGGGGCGGAGGCTTTCCAGGCGCTGGAAGAGCGGGATTGCAACTGCGACCTGCTCATCACCGATTATGCGATGCCGCACATCTCGGGGACCGACGTCGTACGCAAGGCGCGCCAGCTTTGCCCGAACGTCCCGGCCCTCATCATCACAGGTTATGCCGAGTCGGACGCGATCGGCGACCGCCCGGACGGCGTCGAGATTCTGCTGAAGCCCTTCACTCCGACTACTCTGGAAGGCGCCATTGCCCGGGCGTGCGGGGCCGCAATCTCCGCTAACTGACGCTCGCTACCGCTATTTACAACAAGTCGGCCTTCACCCGCGACAAGTCGCGAAACCTGTCTGACGCGCATTGGTTTTCAGCGGCAGCATTTCCCACGAATCCGAGGATCCAGGTGTCCAAAGGGGTGGACCGGCGCCAGCCGGATTTTGAAAAAGCGAGCTCTCGCCTCACTGAAGGATTGAAAAGCTGCCGCTCCGTCGTGCGCAATTATCGCGCGATGTTGACCAACGAGGACACGCCGCCTTCGAGGTCACCCGCGCCATCCGCTTCGGAATCAGAATAAGTCTATGTTGCCGGGGATCAGTGGCCGCGTTCGCCAAGCGATCGCGATGACGCCTCGCGTTCGCTGATCGGCCTCGACCGCCTTTTCAACGGGCGCGGCGGCAGCGGCCTCACCGAGGCGTTGCGGATGCAATTGTCGAAACCGACCCAGTCCACGCGATTGGCCTTGCGCGAGGCATTGCTGTTGCAGCGGTGGATGCGCCATGCGGGCGGCTGCTTCTTCCGCACGAATTTGAGAGCGCGGCTCATCGCCTTCTTCTGAACGGCAATGCAGCGCTGCTGCCACTGGCAGCTGAGGCCGATATTGAGCGCAACCGGATCGTAGAGCGGCGCCGGCGACCGCGCGCTTGCCGCGGCTGCCCACGTCATCAATACCGCTGCACAAACGATCCCCTTCACGCCGCGGCGAACCTGACACTCAGCCAGCACGTCGGCAAGAGCAGGCCTCGGGCAATCAGAGCCATTGAGAGAGGGCGCAATCTCCGGAAGCGAGGATTTTAGCCGCGGGTGGTGCGGTAACGGCCACGATAAACAAAAAGAAACGCGGCGGCGCCCGAGGGCACCGCCGCCGTCCTTAGCTCGAACTCGGGCTGGATTAGCCGTTGAGCGAGTTCGAAACGTTATTGAAGGTCGTGCCGAGAGCCGAACCGATGTTCTGCATCGCGGCAATCGCGGCAACGGCGATCAGGGCGGCAATCAGGCCGTACTCGATCGCGGTCGCACCCTTCTGGTT
>CBHTSV010000235.1:0-5244 GCA_966095215.1 uncultured Sphingomonas sp.
AGAGTTATATCTGGGAGCTTCCGTTCGGCAGAGGCCGCCGGTGGATTCAGGCAGGACCGGCCGCCTGGGTCGTGGGCGCTCGCGTGCGGGTGGAAGGCGCTCCGGTGAAGAAGCACACGCTGCTCGTCTCGAATCACACGAGCTGGCTCGACATCCTGATTTTGGGGGGATCGGTGAACAGCGCGTTCGTCTCGAAGGACGAGCTTGGCCATCCTTTGATCCACTGGCTCGCCGACCAGAACGACACCGTCTACGTGAAGCGCACCCACGTCAAAGGCGCGAAGGACCAGGCGATTGCGCTGGCTGGCGCGCTGGAGGCAGAGAAGCCCGTCACCGTCTTCCCGGAAGGGACGACCGGTCCGGGAACGCACCTCCTGCCCTTCCGTTCGGCGCTCCTCGAAGCGGCGAATTATGCGGCGAAGGACGTGGAAGTGCGTCCCGTCGCCATCAGTTACGGCGCCGCCACGGAAGAGATCGCCTGGTTCGAAGAGCCGGGAAAGGACAATGTCTTCAGGATTCTCGCGCGACGAGGGACCTTGCCCGTGACCGTCCGTGTCCTTCCGCCGCTCGACCGCTCCTTCGACCGCAAACGGCTGGCTCAGGAGGCCCGCGAAGCGATCGCGGGAACCCTCGGCTTCAAGTCGCACCACCACTCGCCTATAGGCAGGGAGAAATGAATCCCAAGACTTTCAAGATCAAAAGCTTCGGCTGCCAGATGAACGTCTATGACGGCGAGCGGATGAGCGAATTGCTCGCCGCTGAAGGCATGCGCGCGGCCGCCCAAGACGAAGACGCGGACCTTGTCGTCCTCAACACCTGCCACATCCGTGAGAAGGCGGCGGAGAAGGCTTATTCCGATATCGGCCGGCTGATGCGCGAGGACGGATCGAAGCCGCTGATCGCCCTCGCCGGCTGCGTCGCGCAGGCCGAAGGCGCGGAGGCCAGGCGCCGCTCCCAGATGATCGATATCGTCGTCGGTCCGCAGGCCTACCATCGCCTGCCAGAGATGGTCGCGGAAGCGGCGCGAGGCGCTCGGCCGGTCGACACGGACATGCCGGCGATTTCGAAGTTCGACGCGTTCCCCGCGCGTCACCGCGCGAACCCAAGCTCCTTCCTCACGGTGCAGGAAGGCTGCGACAAGTTCTGCACCTATTGCGTCGTGCCCTACACGCGGGGCGCAGAGATCTCGCGGCCGTGGCGCGACATCATGGCCGAAGCGCATGCTCTCGTGGAGGCAGGCGCACGCGAGATCGTGCTGCTCGGCCAGAATGTGAACGCATGGGCGGATGGCGACCGCGGCCTCGCCGAGCTGATCCGGGCGCTGGCGAAGATCGATGGGCTGGAGCGCATCCGCTACACGACCAGCCATCCTGCCGACATGACCGATGCGCTGATCGTCGCGCACGGCGACGTCGAGAAGCTGATGCCCTTCCTCCACCTGCCAGTGCAGTCGGGGTCAAACCGCATCCTCAAGGCGATGAACCGGAGTCACACCGCGGAAACATATCTCGCTATTCTTGAGAAGATGCGTGCCGCCCGTCCCGACATCGCTTTGTCCGGCGACTTCATCGTCGGCTTCCCCGGCGAGACCGAGGAGGATTTCGAGGCGACGCTGCGGATCGTCGACAAGGTGCGCTACGCCTCGGCTTATTCTTTCAAGTATAGCGCGCGGCCCGGAACGCCCGCTGCGATGATGGAGGACCAGATCTCCCGCGAAGTCATGGACGACCGGCTCCAGCGCCTGCAGGAGCGGATCAACGCGCACCAGCTTGCGTTCAATCGGTCGAAAGTCGGCGTGAGCACGCAGGTCCTGATCGAGCGCAAGGGCAAGCATAACGGCCAGATGATCGGCCGCTCACCCTGGCTGCAGTCGGTGCACGTCGAGACGGATGCGCAGCCTGGCGAATTCGTCGAAATCACTCTCGTCGCGGCTGGTCCGAACAGCATGAGTGGAGCCGTTCGCCAGAAAGAGGCCGCCTGATGGCCAGACGCGACTTGCAGGCTGTTCCCGACCGTGCCCGCCTCGAGCTGGAGTTCGAACAGCCCTACCTGCTCGGCCCCCTCTTCGGCGATTACGACCGGCACCTGATCACGATCGAACAGCGTCTTGGGGTCCACATCTCGGCTCGGGGCAACCGAGTGCAGATCGAGGGTGACCCGGATGCGGCCGCCCGAGCGCGCGACGTTCTCACTGGCCTCTACAATAGGCTCGACCACGGCCACGACGTTGACGCCGAGGCGGTGGAGGCGGTGCTCGGCATGGCCGCGCAGCCGAACCTCGACGGGATCATCCAGGAGGAGGTCACCTCCGCGCCGAAGGTGATGATCCGCACGCGCAAGAAGACGATCGTCCCGCGCTCGGCCGTGCAGACCACGTACATGGAAGCGCTTGCCCGCGACGAGATGATCTTCTCGCTGGGACCGGCGGGCACCGGCAAGACCTATCTCGCCGTGGCGCAGGCGGTATCGCAGCTGATCAACGGCAGCGTCGATCGACTCATTCTGTCGCGTCCCGCGGTCGAAGCCGGCGAGCGCCTCGGGTTCCTGCCCGGCGACATGAAGGAGAAGGTCGATCCCTATCTCCGCCCGCTCTACGATGCGCTCTACGACATGCTCCCGACCGAGCAGGTCGAGCGGCGCATCGCGTCCGGCGAGATCGAGATCGCGCCGATTGCCTTCATGCGCGGCCGCACCCTCAATGATGCCTTCATCATCCTCGACGAGGCGCAGAACACCACTCCGCTGCAGATGAAGATGTTCCTGACGCGCTTCGGGATGCGCAGCCGGATGGTGATCTGCGGCGACCCGCACCAGGTCGATCTTCCCGATCCGAGGAAGTCCGGCCTCGCCGATGCCGTCAGCCGTCTCGAGCGCGTGCAAGGCATCGCCGTGGTGCGCTTCACAGCCGCCGACGTCGTACGCCACCCGCTCGTCGGCCGCATCGTCGACGCTTATGAAGGTCCCAACGCCAATCGGCCGGACGTAGGCGAATGATGATCGAAATCGCGCTCGAAGCAGACGAGGAATGGGACAGTAGCCGGCCCTGGCAAGGTCTCGCCCGAAAAGCGGCCGAGGCGGCCATCGCCGAAAGCGAATATCCGGACCTCGCCGAGCGCGAGCGGCCCGTCGAGATTTCGGTGACCCTGACGGGCGACGAGCAGGTCCGCGAGCTCAACGCCGAATGGCGCGGCAAGGACAAGCCGACCAATGTCCTATCCTTCCCGATGGCCGACGAGCTGGATTTCAAGCGCGCAAACTTTGACGGTCCAGAACTGTTGCTCGGCGACATTATCCTTGCTCGCGGAGTCTGCGAGGCCGAAGCTTCGGACAGGGGCGTGACGATCGAGCAGCATGCGACGCATCTGCTGGTCCACGGAACCCTGCATCTGCTCGGCTACGATCATCATGACAACCGAGAAGCAGCCGACATGGAAGCGCGCGAAATTCGCGCGCTGGAGCGGCTCGGAATCGCCAATCCGTACGAGGTCATCGCCTGATGGCGACGCGGCCGGACGACGACGGCGGCTCCCGCATCTGGCGCGGGATACAGCACCTGATTTTCGGCGAGGATGCCGAGCAGACGCTGCGCGAGGAGATCGAGGAGGCGATCGACGAGGCCGAGGAATCGCGACCGGTCGCGGGCGACCTCACCCCGCCCGAGCGGCAAATGCTCCGCAACCTCCTGCACTTCGGGGAGCGCACTGCGGGCGACATATGCGTGACCCGCGGCGACATCATTGCGGTGCCGTCTGATATCGGGTTCGACGATCTGGTCCGGGCCTTCGCCGACGCGGAGCACAGCCGGCTGCCGGTCTATGGCGAGAGCCTCGATGAGGTGATCGGGATGGTCCACATCAAGGACGTGTTCGTCGCGCTGAACGATCTCTCGCGCGATCGGTCGATCCCGGCGCTGTTGCGAGTGCCGCTGTTCGTGCCTGAATCAATGGGCGTGATCGATCTCCTCGCGCGCATGCGTGCAGAACGAATCCATCTCGCAATCGTGGTCGATGAGTTCGGTGGAACCGAGGGTCTCGTGACCATCGAAGACGTGGTCGAGGAAATCGTCGGCGATATAGAGGACGAGCACGACATCGAGGAGGCCGGAATGCTCACCCTGCTCGAGGATGGGCTGTGGGAAGCGGACGCCCGGATCGAGCTCGAAGAGCTGGCAGCCACCGTCGATCGGCGCCTGACCTGGGAAGAGGACGAGGTCGATACGCTGGGAGGCCTCATGTTCCTGCTCGCCGGCCACATCCCGACGCGCGGCGAATGCGTGACCCACCCCTCGGGCTGGAAGCTCGAAGCTGTCGATTCTGATCCTCGCCGGATCCTGCGCGTGCGGCTGCACGCGCCGGAAAGCGCGCCGCTCGCCGATTAGGCTGCGGCCGGGATCACCCCCGGCCCCGCATCCGCCGCGGAAGAGCGCCGCCGGGCCGTGACGAGCACCACCGCGGACGCCAGCAGCAGGACGAGCGGGTTCGCGATCACCTGCCACGACCAGGCGATATTGTCGTGGACCTGGAACACGAAGTTCTTAGGCGCCAGCATCAGGCTGCTCCCGATCACCATGGCCCCGGCGCTTCGATCCAATGGCCCCTGATCGCGCGCAACCAGGACAAGCGGGATGATGAAGACCAGCAGGTGGTAATCGGCGAAGACATGGCTCCCGAGCGTGTAGGCGCAGAGCGTGACGAACAGGCATTCCGCGGGCCGAAGCACGCCTTGCCGCGATTCCAGGATCGCCGTCGCCAGCAGGAGCCCGCCGACGAAGAAGGGCGGAGCCAGCATCCACGCTCCGTACCCGAGCGGCGCCCGAAGCATGCCGTACAGCGATGAGCCGTTCGGATATCCGATATCGCCCCCGGCGTAGCCCTTACCGTAGTCGCGAAGGCCGGTGAGGAAGCTGTCGAACGTGTACGCCGGATAGACCTGATGCGCCAATGCGAGGCCGCCGACGAACAGGCCCAGCGACGCGAGGCCGAGCAAGGCTACGCCGCGGAAGCTCAAACCCCATCTGCCCAGGAACAAGGCCAACGGAATCACACCTGCGTTCGGCCTGATGTTCAGCGCGACCGCAAACATGAGGACCGCCCATCCGTCCGATCGCCCGTCGCGCACCGTTCGAAGCGTGGCGGCGATCATCAGCATCGCGCAGATCAGGGAGAAGAAGTGTCCCCGGTCGATCGCGAGGAGCGTCGGGTAGCCGAGAAGCGCGATGGTCGCGAACGCTAGACCGGTGCGCCC
>CBHTSV010000236.1:0-3372 GCA_966095215.1 uncultured Sphingomonas sp.
GAAGGTAGCTGGGTCTTTTTGACCCTCGCCGATGCCGACCGCGTCGAGCCGATGTTCGAGCTGATCGACGGCTGGGCCGATAACGGCACCGATGCCCTGTTTGCCGCTGATGGCGCGCGGCTCGAGGTCGTGCGAGCCGACCGGGCCGAGGCCGCGGGCCGCTATTTTACGGCGCATGCCGGAATATGGGACCAGATTCGTTCGCTCCATGTCGCGGAAGCCCATGTCGAAAAAGCGATCGACCGGACTCTGGGCAACCGCCCCCACCGCCGCCTGGTCGACATCGGCACGGGCACGGGACGGATGATCGAGCTGTTCGCGCCGCGCGCCGCTTATTCGATCGGAATCGACAAGTCGTCCGAGATGCTGCGCCTGGCGCGAGTGAAGCTGGAGGCCGCTGGGATCAGCTCCAGCCTGCGGCAAGGCGACATGTATGCCCTGCCGCTTCAGGACGAGAGTGCCGACTGTGTGATCATCCACCAGGTGCTGCACTACGCCCACTCACCCGCCGCGGCGATTGTGGAGGCGGCAAGGGTGTTGAGCCCCGGCGGGACCTTGCTGATAGTCGATTTCGCAGCCCACGATCGCGAGGAGTTGCGTGAGCGCGACGCTCACATCCGCCTTGGCTTCGACGACGATTCGATGAGAGCCTGGTTCGCGGCGGCGGGCCTGACGATGAATCATGTCGAGCATCTTGCCGGCGGCGAGCTCACCGTGACCTTGTGGCGCGGCGCGAAATCGGAGCAGCGCCAGCGCCAGCGGAGGGCAGCATGAACGCCTTCGAGCAGCTGAGCCAGCATCTCCCGCTGTTCGCGGAAGCGCGCGGCGACATCCAGGTCAGCTTCGAATTCTTCCCGCCGAAGACCGAAAAGATGGCGGAGACTTTGTGGGAGTCGATCCAGACGCTGGCGCCGCTGAATCCGCGGTTCGTTTCCGTGACCTACGGCGCGGGCGGATCGACCCGCGAGCGGACCCACGCGACCGTTGAACGCATCCTCAAGGAAACGGAGCTGACACCGGCTGCGCACCTCACCTGCGTCGGAGCGACTCGCGAGGAGATCGACGCGATCGCGCGCGATTATTGGGAGCTCGGCGTGCGCCACATCGTCGCGCTGCGCGGCGACCCTCCCGAGGCGGGCACCCCTTATTCGCAGCACCCGGGCGGCTATGCCAACGCGGCGGAGCTGGTCGCCGGGCTCAAGGCGATCGCGCCGTTCGACATCTCCGTCGCCTGCTATCCGGAAATCCATCCCGATTCGGGCACTCGGGAAGCCGATCTCGACAATCTCAAGCGCAAGGTCGACGCAGGCGCCGATCGGGCGATCACCCAATTCTTCTTCTCGCCTGACTGCTTCCTGCGCTTCCGCGACGCGGCTGCGGATGCCGGCATCGACGTGGAGTTCGTACCGGGAATCCTGCCTGTCTCCAACGTCGCGACGACCCGCCGTTTCGCGCAGACCTGCGGGGCGAGCATCCCGCACTGGCTCGACCAGCTGTTCGAAGGCCTCGACGACTTGCCTTCAGCGCGCCAGCTGATCGCCGCGACCGTCGCCGCGGAGCTGTGCGGACAGCTTTATGCCGGCGGTGTCCGCCACTTCCACTTCTACACGTTGAACCGGGCGGAGCTCAGTTATGCCATCTGCCACCTTCTTGGCGTGAGGGCGAAATCATGACTGCAGCTGAATCACTCCGCGCCGAAGCGGAGAAACGCATCCTCATCAAGGATGGCCCCTATGGGACCGCGATCCAGGCCGAGAAGCTGCCGGCCGCCGCTTATTGCGCGGGGCTGGACCTGCTGAAGGACCAGAAGGGCAACAATGACCTTGTCAATCTCACCCAGTCGCAGATCGTGCGATCGACCTGTGAAGCCTTTGCCGAAGCCGGCGCCGAGATCCTCGCGACGAACACCTTCAACGCGAATGCGATCAGCCAGGCCGATTTCGGCGCCGAGCACCTGGTGGCCGACATCAATCGCGCTTCGGCTCGGATCGTCCGCGAAGTCGCCGATCGTTATGCCGCGAAGGACGGCAAGCCGCGTTGGGTCGCCGGTGCGCTTGGCCCGACGAACAAGACTTTGTCGCTGTCGCCGAACGTCAATGATCCCGCTTTCCGTGAGGTAGGTTTCGACCAGGTGAAGGCGGTCTATCGCGCGCAGATCGACGCACTTGTCGAGGGCGGCGTCGATTTCATCCTGATCGAGACCATTTTCGACACGCTGAACGCCAAGGCCGCGATCTTCGCGACGCTCGAGGCCGGCCAGGCGCTCGGGCGCGAGCTTCCGCTGATGATTTCGATGACCCTGACGGACCTCTCGGGCCGCAATCTCTCCGGTCACACGGTCGAGGCCTTCTGGGCAAGCGTCCGCCATGCGCGCCCGGTCACAGTCGGCCTGAATTGCTCGTTCGGAGCGGCGCAGCTCCGCCCACACCTCGCGGCGCTCGCGTCCCTCGCGGACACCCTGGTGATGGCTTATCCGAACGCCGGCCTCCCAAACGAACTTGGCGAATATGACGAGGCGGCGGAGGAGACCGCGCGCCAGGTCCGCGACTGGGCTGACAATGGCCTCGTCAACATCGTCGGCGGCTGCTGCGGGACGACTCCCCTGCACATCGCCGCAATTGCCGGGGCGGTGCGTGATAGCACGCCGCGCGCCGTCCCGGCTGCCCGTCACGGAACGTTGCTCGCCGGGCTCGACCCGATGACGATCGCCGCCTGACCGATGGAGATGACGCGACTGAATGAGGCGGGCGCGGGGGCGCGATTCGTCAATATCGGCGAGCGCTGCAACGTCACCGGCTCGGCTCGTTTCAAGAAACTGATCATGGCCGGCGATTATGACGCGGCGGTCGAGGTCGCTCGTGACCAGGTCGAGAACGGCGCGCAGATCATCGACGTCAATGTCGATGAGGCTTTGCTCGACAGTGAGCAGGCGATGACGACGTTCCTCAAGCGCATTGCCGCCGAGCCCGACATCGCGCGTGTGCCGGTGATGATCGACAGCTCGAAATGGAGTGTGATCGAAGCGGGCCTGAAATGCGTGTCCGGCAAGCCGATCGTCAATTCGATCAGCATGAAGGAAGGCGAGGGGCCCTTTCTCGAGCTCGCCCGAAAATGCCGCGCTTACGGCGCCGCCGTCGTTGTGATGGCCTTCGATGAGGTCGGCCAGGCTGACACTGCCGAGCGCAAGGTCGAGATTTGCGATCGCGCCTACAGGCTGCTCGTCGCGGACGGCACCGATCCCAACGACATCATTTTCGACCCGAACATCTTCGCCGTTGCGACCGGCATTGAGGAGCATCGCTGCTATGCGCTCGATTTCATCGAGGCCGCGCGCGAGATCCGGAGCCGCTGCCCGGGCACGCACATCAGCGG
>CBHTSV010000237.1:0-3350 GCA_966095215.1 uncultured Sphingomonas sp.
AGGCCCCGATCAGCGCTCCAAGCGCCATTCCGCCTCCCCCTTGCGCCAACATTTGAGCAGTCTCTCTCTAACCGCTTTCTTGCGCTAACAAAGGTGGTAAACTGCCGTTGCCATGAACCCAGCACCGCAGCGCGCCCGAACCTTCCCGCCACGCCCAGCCGAGGAGGAGCCGCTCGAACTTTCGACCGAGCAGATGGTGGCCGAACCCATGTTCGATCGGCAGCAATGGTCGGAGAATCGCGTCGAAGCGCTTGGCGCCGGCGGACGGCAGGTGCTCGGGACGGGCCTCATCGTCCTTGCGGCTCTGTGGATTGCCTATGCAGGCTGGTCTGCCGGGCGGACGCTCGTGGGGCTGCCGCTCTCGTCTCCGGCCATCGCGCAATGGATTGCCGTGGCAGCAGGGCCGTTGGCGCTGCTCGGACTCGCCTGGATCATGTTCGGCCGGACTCGGCGCAAAGAAGCCGAGCGCTTCACCCGCTCGGTCGTCGCGATGCGCAGCGAGGCCCAGTCGCTCGAGGCGTTGCTCGAGGTCCTGTCGCAGCGGATCAGCGACAGCCGGTCCGAGCTGACGATGATCACCCAGCATCTGATGCAGCTCGGCGACGATGCGACCGGCAAGCTCGGCGGGATCACCCGCGAGTTCGATGCGAGCAGCGAGAAGCTCATTCGTCACGGAGAGGCGCTCGACCGCGCCGCCGAATCGGCGCGGACCGACATTGCCGTGCTGCTCGATGACCTGCCGCGTGCCGAAGCAACCGCCCGCACGGTCGCCGAGCAGATCCGCGCCGTGGGAAGCGAATCGGCCGCACGGACTACCGAATTCGGCGAGCAGCTCACTCAGCTCACCGACCGTGCTCGCGAGGCAGACGAGATGGTTGCCGCTGCGACCCAGCGGCTTGCCGCAAGCCTGGGTGAGATTGAAAATGCCGGCGCCACGGCTTCGGCCCGCCTCGGCGAGGCTCAGACGGGTATTTCAGGCGTCCTCGAATCGCTGCTCGACCGCACTTCGACCGTCCTGCATGAAATCCGCTCGGGCATCGACGTCCAGGCGGCGGCGGTCGCCTCGCTCGTTCAACAGGCCTCCGCAGGTCTCGGCAAGGCCGGGATCGAAGCGTCGGAAACGCTCGCGGCGAACATCGATCATGCGAACAGCTCGATCGAGGCCTTGTCCGGCCGGGTCGCCGAGCAGGAGCGTGCTTCGCACCGGATGATCGCGGAGATCGATCGCGGCCTCGCGCTCATCGACCAGCGCTTCACCGAGCTCGCCGCGAGCGGCGACGAGCGCGCGAATCACTTCCTCGAATCGCTGACCCGCGCCCGCACCGAACTCGATACCCTGGCGACGCAGGCGTCGAGCCAGGATAATGCGCTGAGCTTCATCGCCGACCGCACCGCAGCCATTCGCGAGAGCATCGAACGGCTCTCGGCCGAAATCCAGGAAGGCGTCGGAACGGCGATCGGCGAAGCGCAGGGCAGCACCGATCGCCTCGCGGCGGCAACTGCGGCAGTCAAGCCCGAGATCGGCTGGGTGCGCGACGCCGCCGCCGAAGCGAGCGGACAGATTTCCTCGACGGCCGATCGGATCGCCGAGCAGCAGGACAAGCTCGCGGCGCTTCTTGCCCGCGTCGACGACGGCGTCGGCGATGCGCAGTCGAAGCTGGCCGAGCTCGCGTCCATGCTGGCGCAGGTGGAGCGCGAGGCCGAGAGCCTCAGCGCCGAGACCGGCCCGACGCTCGTCGCGTCGCTGGTCCAAGTGAAGGAAGCGGCGAGCCATGCCGCGGAGCGTGCCCGCGAGGCGATCGAGGCGGTGATTCCGGAGAGCGCCGGCAAGCTTTCGGATCAGACTCGAAGGGCGATCGAGGAGGTGATCCGCGAGAACGTCGAAGTGCATCTTCAACAGGTGGAAGCCATGGCCGCGCGTGCGGTCGAATCCGCACGGACCGCGTCGGATCGCCTGACGCAGCAGATGCTGAACATCGGCCAAAGCGCGTCGGCACTCGAGCAGCACATCGAGAAAGTGCAGGAGGAGCACCGCGAAAAGGACAGCGAGGCCTTCGCCCGGCGCGTGGCCCTGCTGATCGATTCGATGCATTCGGCGGCGATCGACGTCGGCAAGATCCTGGCCGACGAGATCGACGACAAGGCGTGGGAATCATACCTCAAGGGCAATCGGGGCGTGTTCACCCGCCGCGCCGTGCGCCTGTTCGGCACGAACGAGACCAAGGCGATTGCCGCTCACTACGAGTCGGACCTGGAGTTCCAGCGCTCCAGCAACCGCTACGTGCACGACTTCGAGGCGATGCTCCGGCGCGTTCTGGCCGAGCGCGACGGGTCGATCATCGCGGTGACGCTGATGTCGTCGGACATGGGCAAGCTCTACGCTGCTTTGTCGGAGGCGATCGGCCCCCGCCGTTAATGATAGAAGTCCAGGTCGTGGGGCGTGATCCAGCCGTAGGTCCAATTCGCATAGTAGATGGCGAACAGCAGGGCCGCGAGGACAGCCGCCTTCACAAGATGCCGTGGAAGATTGAACTGGTGCGGAGCGCTTTGCGCCTGACCCGGCACATATTCGCCGCCGACATCCTCGGTCGTCTTCACTCCGAACGGCAGCAGGATGAAAGCGCTCGCGGCGAAGAACAGGACATAGATTGCGATAATCGAAGTGAAGGCCATGAGGACTAACGGACGACCTCGAGCAACATTACCTCCACGAGCGGCTTCTTGCCGGTCCAGAGGGTCGCGCAACGCCTTACCGCGAGGCGTACAGCTTCGCGAACCTGTTCCTCAGTGCCCCCGGGACTATAGGCGCGGGTCGCCGCGTCCGTAGCATCGGCGAGGAAATCTTCGCGGTCTTCTTCGACGGGCACTCCGAACGGCCGGATGAGCGGGGTCCCCGCAAGCTCGCCATTGTCGCCGACCGGAACCGCGACGGTGATGAGCCCCCCGTAACCGATGCGGCGCCGCTCGTTCACGGTGGACCCGTCGGCCGGGAGGATCACGTCGCCGTCGAGCACCAGCCGCCCGACGCGGACCTCATCGATCTTCTTCGGCTCGCCGGGCGCAAGGCGGATGACATCGCCGTTCTTCTGGACGACCGCGTGTCGGACGCCGTGGGACAGGGCCAAACGCGCGTGCTCCGCCAGGTGCCGCGGTTCGCCGTGAACGGGCACGACGATCTGCGGCCGTACCCAATCGTACATCTGGATGAGCTCGGGGCGGCCGGGGTGGCCCGAAACGTGCACGTGGGCCTGCTTCTCGGTGACGATCTGCACGCCGAGGTCCGACAGCTGGTTCATGATGCGGCCGATCGCGATCTCATTGCCGGGGATGATCCGCGACGAGAAGATGAC
>CBHTSV010000238.1:0-1734 GCA_966095215.1 uncultured Sphingomonas sp.
ATGCGGTTCTCCGAGCCGATGAAGATTCGGCAGCCCGGAGCATCGCGAGCGCCTTCGAGTAGACGGGCGATCTCCTGCGCTTCCTCGAGCTCGTCGAGCAGCCTGCGCACCCGCTCGAGGTCCTCGGCGGCAGTGTCGTCAAGCAGGTTCGCCTGGCCGCGCACGATCAGCACCGGCCGGCGCGCATGGTCCTGGCTCCACGCCGCGAGGCCGGAGGCGACCAGCTCGGCGGCAGCGGCGTCGATCGCCTCCTTGCGCTCGCGGATCTCGGCGCGGAGCCGCTCCTCTGCCTCGGCGAGAGTGAGGCCGGAAAGGCGCGCATTGATGAAATTGCTGATCTCGCCGAGCGCGGCCGACGAGGTTCCGCGGTCGAACGAAATGATGCGGTTCTCGACACTTCCGTCGGAGCCCACGAGGACTGCCAGCGCGCGCATCTCGTTCAACGGCACGAACGACAGCTGCTTGAGCCTGAGCTCACGCTTCGGAGCGAGCACCACGCCTGCCGCATGCGATAACCCCGACAGCGCCGCCGATGCCGCCGCGAGCGCATCCTCGATCGGCTGGTCGCGAACGATCTGCCGCTCGATCTCACGGCGTTCATGCGGGTCGGGCAAGGACGCCTGCATGATTCCGTCGACGAACAGGCGCAGTCCCGTCTCGGTCGGCACCCGGCCGGCCGATGTGTGCGGGTGCGTCAGGAGACCGCGTTCCTCCAATTCCTGCATCACGTTGCGGATCGAGGCGGGCGACAGGCTCATGCTTCCCGCAAGCGCCTTCGATCCGATGGGCAAGCCGCGGTCGAGATAGGCTTCGACCACGAGGCCGAAGATTTCCCGCATCCGGTCCGTCAGCTCGCCGATGGGCTGGGTCATGCTCGTCATGTAGTCGCCGCTCGTTTGGTCGTCATCCCCGCTCAGGGTTCCCATCAAAGTACTACTTTGATGGGGCCTAATGCGGGGACCCAGCTACGCAAAAACTAGGTTCCCGCTTCGCGGGAATGACGAATGGGGCTAAGGCCCACCCGCACCAGTATCAGGAGAATGCCCGAATGCGCCCGTCCGGACGCGCCCCCGACCAGATGCGCGAACTCAGCTTTGAACCCGGCTTTACCCGTTATGCCGAGGGCTCCTGCCTCGTGTCGTTTGGAGGAACGCGCGTGCTCTGCACCGCCAGCGTCGAGGAGAAAGTCCCACCCTTCCTGCGCGGTAAGGGCCAGGGCTGGGTCACCGCCGAGTACGGGATGCTGCCGCGAGCAACCCACACGCGAGGCAACCGCGAGGCGGCGAGAGGCAAGCAGTCGGGCAGGACGCAGGAGATTCAGCGGCTGATCGGCCGCTCGCTGCGTGCTGTGGTCAACCTCGCCGCTCTCGGCGAACGGCAGGTCATTGTCGATTGCGACGTGATCCAGGCTGACGGCGGGACCCGCACCGCGTCGATCTCCGGCGGCTGGGTCGCCCTTCGGATTGCTGTCGACAAGCTGCTGGAAAGCAAGGCGATTGCGGCCGATCCGATCCGTACGCAGGTCGCCGCCGTCAGCTGCGGAATCCACGAGGGAACAGCCGTTCTCGACCTGGATTATGACGAGGACAGCCAGGCGGGGTGCGACGGTAATTTCGTGCTGACCGCCGACGGATCGATCGTGGAGGCGCAGGTGACGGCGGAGGGCGAATGCTATGACGAGGAGGGCCTGCTGCGCCTGCTGCGCCTGGCGCGCATCGGATGCTCGGAAATCTT
>CBHTSV010000239.1:0-5907 GCA_966095215.1 uncultured Sphingomonas sp.
TCCCGGGAACGGCGAGGTCGTCGGCGAGTGCCCGGTCGCGACGAAGGACGATCTCGACCGTGCCGTGAACGCCGCGCGCGAGGCCTACAAGAGCTGGAGCCAGTCGAGCGACGACGAGCGCAAGGCCGCGGTGAACCGCATCGCCGACAAGCTGCACGAGCATATGGAGGAGCTCGCCGAGCTGCTCACTCGCGAGCAGGGCAAGCCGCTGGGCGGCATGGGTTCGCGGTTCGAGCTGCACGGCGCCGAGGCATGGGCGCGGCACACGGCCACGCTCGAGCTTCCGGTGGAAGTGCTGAGCGATGACGAGACGGGCCGGGTGGAGCTTCACCGCAAGCCGCTCGGGGTAGTCGGGTCGATCACTCCGTGGAATTTCCCGATCCTGATCGCGATCTGGCACTTCGTCCCGGCGATCCGCACCGGCAATACCGTCGTGATCAAGCCGTCGCCGCACACTCCGCTCAGCACCATCCGGCTGGTCGAGATCCTGAACGAAGTGCTGCCCAAGGGCGTGCTCAACGTCGTGGCCGGCCGCGACGACCTCGGTCAGATGATGACCGAGCACCCCGGCATTCAGAAGATCGTCTTCACGGGTTCGTGCGCGACGGGCAAGAAAGTCATGCAGGCCGCGTCGGGCAATCTGAAGCGCGTCACGCTGGAGCTCGGCGGAAACGATGCCGGAATCGTGCTGGCGGACGCCAATCCGAAGGAGATTGCGGAAAAGCTGTTCTGGGGCGCGTTCATCAACAACGGGCAGACCTGCGCCGCGCTCAAGCGCCTCTATGTGCCCGACGAGATTTACGACGAGGTCTGCGACGCACTCGTCGACTATGCGAGGAACGTAACCGTCGGCCACGGCCTCGAGGACAGCAGCGTGCTCGGGCCGATCCAGAACAAGATGCAGTACGACAAGGTCGTCGAACTGGTGGAAGATGCGAAGCGCAACGGCGCCCGCATCCTTTGCGGTGGCGAAGCGCCCGAGGGTCCCGGCTATTTCTATCCGGTCACGATCGTCGCCGACGTGACCGATGGAATGCGCATCGTCGACGAGGAGCAGTTCGGGCCGGTTCTGCCCGTGATCCGCTACAGCGATCTTGAAGACGCGATCGAGCGGGCGAACGCGCTGGACGTGGGTCTCGGCGGTTCCGCCTGGTCGTCGGATCCGGACAAGGCAAAAGCCGTGGCGCATCGGCTCGAATGCGGGACGGCGTGGGTCAACAGCCACGGCGGCATCAAGCCGTTCGCTCCGTTCGGCGGCGTCAAAGGCTCAGGGATCGGTGTGGAGTTCGGCGAGCTCGGCCTGAAGGAATATACGAGCGTCCAAGTGGTGCATCAGTAGGCTATGCTTACGCCTTCGACATCCTCTCGAGCGTGTCGAGGAAGATCCTGACCTTGATCGGCATCAGCCGTCTTGCCGGCAAAAGCGCATAGACGCGAAGGGGTGCGCACTCGAAGTCGGGGAGAAGCCTGTCGAGCCGGCCTGCGGCGACAGCCGGTTCGCAGTAACTTGCGGTAATCCGCGCTACGCCAAGCCCTTCGAGCGCGGCCTGCAAGCGAATGCCGGCGTTCGAGCTGCGAAGGCGCGGCGCGACGACTGGAATCGCATGGCTCCCGCCCGCGGCATCGGTAAAGGCCCACTCGCTGTCGGAGGCCGCAGCAAGCAGCGGCAGGTGCTTGAGATCATAGGGCGTCTGCGGCCGCTGAATGCCGCTCAACATGTCCGGCGACGCGAACAGTCCGCGCTCGAGCGAAAACACCCGCCGCACGGCACCGCTCGTCGACGGAAGATCCTTGTCGATCATCGTGAACACGATGTCGTACTGCTGGTCGAAGAGGTTAACCGGCTGATGCTCGACGTCGATGTCGACCTCCAGCTCCGGGTGATCCGCGAGCATCGCGCACGCGACGGCGCCCAAATGGTGCGCGCCGAACTCGTACGGTGCCGCGATCCGCAGCCGGCCGCTCACCGATTGACCTTTCGCCGCTGCATTGCCGAGTGCTTCGCGGAGGTGGCCGAAAAGCGGCGCCATCTCCCGGTACAGGGATTCCCCGGCTTCCGTGAGCCGGAGGCGCCGCGTTGTTCGCTCGATGACACGGGTTCCAAGTCGCGCCTCCAGCCGCGCGACGGACGCACTGACGCTCGACTTCGGACGGCGAAGGACGCGTGCAGCGCCGCTGAAGCTGCCGTGGTCGATCACATGGCAGAAGATATCGAGGTCGTCCCAGTCCATTGTCCACATGGATGGACAATCTTTCCAGAAAAGCCAGCTAAATCTGCGCCGCGGCTTGCGGTACAGGGGACACTATATGGTCGGCATTCCTGCCGGTGGTGAGGAGCGGGCGCGCCGGACCTGGACGTGACGGGAGAGGATCCAATGTTCTTCAAGAACTGCTGGTATGTGGGTGGCTGGGACCACGAGGTGATGGACGGCAAGCTGCTCGAGCGGCGAATCCTCAGCCAGCCCGTCGTCTTCTACCGCGGAGAGAGCGGCCAGATCGTTGCACTGGACAATCGCTGCTGTCACCGCGGCGCCAAGCTGTCGCAGGGGCGGATCGAAGGCGATTGCGTCCGCTGCATGTACCACGGCCTGAAGTACGATCCGTCGGGCAAATGCGTGCAAATTCCGGGGCAGGACCGAATCCCGCCGCAGCTCGGGGTGAAGAGCTATCCCATCGTCGAGAAACAGCATCTGCTGTGGATCTGGATGGGCGACCCGGCGCTCGCCGATCCGTCCACGATCCTCGACGTTCCCTATCTCGAGGATCCGAACTGGAAGGGCATTCCCGCCTATCTGCACTATGATGCGAACTATTTGCTGATCGTCGACAACCTCAGCGACTTCAACCATTTGGCGTTCGTCCATACGAACACGCTCGGCGGTTCCGAGGAATATGCCTACGTGTCGAAGCCGAATCCGATCGAGCGCCTCCCGGACGGCTTCCGGGTCGTGCGCTGGCACATGAACAGCGATCCTCCGCCGTTCCTGCGCAAGGTCATCCCCAACAAGACCGACAAGGTCGATCGTCGCAACATCGCCCGAATGCTGGTGCCTGGCATCTTCATGATGGAGACTTTGTTCGCTCCTGCAGGCAAAGGCGCTGAGCGCGGCGAAATCGTCGAGGGCACTCGCGAATTTCGCAACTGCCAGTTCATGACTCCGGAAACGGAGCGCACGACGCACTTCTTCTGGAACTATCTCAACGATTTCGAAGGCGCCGACTACACCATCTCAATGTCGCTGCTCGAAAGCCTCATCGAAGGGTTCATGGAGGACAAGGAGATCATCGAAGAGCAGCAGAAGATGCTCGACGCCGACCCGAGCTTCAAGCTTGTCGCGGTGGCCGCGGACGTGGCCTTGTCCCACTTCCGCTACACCATGGACAAGTTGATCCAGGCTGAGCAGGCAGGAGTGCCAGAGCCCCAGCCGGCGCCTGCGATCGCGGCCGAGTGAAGGATTCTCGAGCGTTTCGATGCACGGCACGATTGGTTCAGGGACCGCGATGAGTCCCGCGGCGCAGACACTCACGGTGCAAGTCGCCGACGTCCGCGCCGAAGCGCGCGACGTGATGACGCTCGAGTTGCGCGCGATTGGCGGCGGCGAGCTTCCGCCATTCGAGCCGGGTGCGCACCTCGACCTGCACCTGCCGAACGGGCTCGTCCGTCAATATTCGCTGACCAACGACTGGCGAGAGCGCGACCGTTATGTGATCGGTGTCGGCCGGGCTGCGGACAGCCGCGGGGGCTCGAGCTACGTCCACAGCAGCATTCGCGCCGGGGCGCAGCTGAAGATCAGCGCTCCTCGCAACAATTTCATGCTAGATCCGGAAGCGGCGGGTTTCCTGTTCATCGCAGGCGGGATCGGCATCACTCCGATCATGGCGATGGTGCGCTGGTGCGTTGCCAACCAGAAGCCCTGGCGGCTGGTGTATGCCGCCAGAAGCCGCCAACGCGCGGCATTCTACGAGGAGCTTTGCGCGCTCGCCGGCGACGGCCACTTCCACTTCGATGACGAGCGCGGCCAGATCCTCGATGCCGCACAGGCGATCTCGAGCTGGACCGAGGGTGAGCGAATCTACTGCTGCGGCCCCGACCCGTTGATGAATGCGGTGAAGGACCTCACTGCGGATTTCCCAAGCGGCGCGGTCCGCTTCGAATGGTTCACGAAGCCCGAGAGCGACGAGCCGCAGGAGTCGGCTTCATTCACGGTTCGGCTCGATCGCAGCGGAGTCGAGTTCGAAGTGCCCGAGCACAAGTCCATCCTCGAAGTGCTCGAGGAACATGGAATCGACCATCCATTCTCCTGCCGCGAGGGCCTCTGCGGGACATGTCTGACGAACGTCTGCTCGGGTGAGCCCGAACACCGTGACTATGTGCTTTCCGACGAGGAGCGCGCGTCCGGCAAGATGATGACCATCTGCTGCTCGCGCTCGAAATCGCCTCTTCTAACGCTCGATCTCTGACGCTTTCTGACTGGCCGCAGCACGCGCGAAAGCTGCTTGTCAGTAGAACTTAACATGTTAAACATATGAGTCTTCCGGCTGCCGTGACGCTCCGGGAAAAAGGGGAGGGAATCAGATGTCGAAGGCTCGGCTCTCTGCACTTTACGTAACCACCGCGCTCGCGTTCGGCGCAATCTCCTGTCCAGCTGCTGCGCAGTCGCAGCCCTCACCGGCGCCGCCGCTGTCGAATCCGGCGACGCCTCAGCCGAACCCCGCAGCCCCGAACGAAACCACCGTTGAGAGCGACAGCGTCACTCAGGGAGTGGCCCAGGCCCCGACGGACCAGGGCGTCTTCGAGGAAATCGTCGTCACCGCGCAGAAGCGCAGGGAGAAGATCCAGGACGTCGGCATTTCGATAACCGCGCTTTCGGGCGAGACGATCAAGACGCTGAACCTCACCAACATGCAGCAGATCAGCCAGCAGGTCCCGAACCTGGCGGTCTCGGCCTGGACTCCGGCGTTCACGACCTTCAACCTGCGCGGAATTTCGCAGAACAACTTCCAGGACAATCTGGAAGCGCCCGTCGCCGTCTACATGGACGAAGTCTACGTCGGCAGCATGAACGCGCTCGGATTGCCGATCTTCGACATCGAGCGGGTCGAGGTGCTGCGCGGGCCGCAGGGCACTTTGTTCGGCCGCAACGCCACCGGCGGGTTGATCCATTTCCTCAGCAACGGCGCCGACGAGACCCGGCTGAACGGCTATGCGGAAGCCGAGGTGGCCGAGTGGAACAGCTGGAAGCTGGAAGGCGCCATCGGCGGGCAGATCGCGCCCGGATTCCGAGCGCGTGTCGCGGGTTTCTACAACAAATCGAAGGGCTGGATGAAAGCCGGTTTCAATCCGGATCCCTTCGGGCTCAATCCGTTCGGGCCGCATCAGGCGCTTGGCCGTACGAGCCAGGGAGCGAACGTCTATGCTTTCCGAGCGAACGTCCAGGTCGATCTAAGTCCCGATACCCTGCTCAGCGTCATCGAGTCATATTCGAAAGACCATGACGTACCGACCGGCCAATATCTCGTTCGCCTGGCGAGCTTCGACCCCGATACCGGGCTCGGCGTCGACGCGGGGCCGCCGATCACCGGCGATGTCTTCAAGCATGCGTCGGACATGGATACGGGCTTCGATCGCAAGGTCTGGTCAACGACCGCGAAGCTGACCCACAGCTTCTCCGACAACCTCGATTTCACCTACATCGGCAACTACAGCAAGCTCGATAAGGACTATATCGAGGACGCGGGCGGAGGCCTCCTCTTCTTCCCCTTCCAAACCATCGCGCATCACAAGCAATGGTCTCATGAAGCGCGATTCTCGGGGCATGCTCCGCAGGTCCGGTGGCAGGTCGGCGCTTATTATCTGGACATGGATTTCAACGGTGAGTTCGACGCGTCGGGCGCCGCCATCACCAT
>CBHTSV010000240.1:0-3105 GCA_966095215.1 uncultured Sphingomonas sp.
CACTTGCGGCGTTAGGCATTTCGAACATCGCTCTTCATCCGGAGGTACTTGGAGCGCTCAGTCCGCTCTGGGCACTGAAATTCTTTCTGTACAACCCGAAGCTGGCTTTCCTCGCGATGGGTTCGGTCTTCCTGGCGGTCACCGGCGCCGAGACGCTCTACGCCGACATGGGCCATTGCGGCCGCAAGGCGATCGGCTTTTCCTGGCTAACGCTCGTCTACCCCTGCCTCACGCTCAATTATCTCGGCCAGGGCGCGCTTCTGCTCGGAACGCCGGCCGCGGCGACCAATCCCTTCTACCTGATGGCGCCGGAATGGGCGCGGCTGCCGCTCGTGGGAATCGCGACCGCCGCCACGATCATCGCCAGCCAGGCCGTTATCTCCGGCGCCTTCTCAGTCACGCACCAGGCGATCCAGCTCGGCTTCCTTCCGCGCCTCAAGACCGAGCACACGAGCGAGAAGGCCGCCGGACAGATCTACATGCCCGGGGTCAACTGGGGCCTGCTCTTCATGGTCCTGGTGCTCGTCCTCGGGTTCCGCGAATCCGGCAAGCTCGCATCGGCCTACGGAATTGCCGTGACGGGCACGATGCTCATCACGACGCTCATGCTTTCGGTGCTGGTCTTCCAGGTCTGGAAGTGGAACCGCCTGCTCGCGGCCGCGACGATCGGAACCTTCCTGGTCGTCGACGGCACCTATTTCGCGTCGAACATCACGAAGATCCCTGACGGCGGCTGGTTCCCACTGCTGATCGCCGCAATCAGCTTCACCGTGCTCACCACCTGGGCCAAGGGGCGTCAGCTGCTGCGCGGGCGGCTGGCGGAATCGGCGCTTCCGCTCGAGGTTTTCATCAAGTCGGCGGCTGCGTCGGTGCACCGCGTGCGCGGCACTTCCGTGTTCCTGTCAGCAACCGCCAATAACGTGCCCGCCGCGCTGCTGCACAACCTCAAGCACAACCAGGTGCTGCACCAGCGGGTGCTGATCCTTCACGTCAAGGTCGAGGAAGTGCCGCACGTGCCGCCCGAAAGGCGAGTCGAGATCCACGACGCCGGCCATGGCTTCTACCGCATCGTGCTGCACTACGGCTTCATGCAGGAGGTCGATATCCCGCGCGACCTGGCGACGATCAGCACCTGCGGCGAGCCGTTCAACATGATGAGCACGAGCTTCTTCCTCGGCCGCCAAAAGCTCATCGCATCGAAGAAGGTGCCGGGAATGGCGCTGTGGCGCGAGAAGCTGTTCGCCTGGATGCTCCAGAGCTCCGAAAGCGCGATGGAGTTCTTCAAGCTGCCGACCAATCGGGTGGTCGAGCTGGGCAGTCAGCTGCAGATCTGACCGCCCCCAAAAGGAAGGAGGAGCACGGACTCGGGGGCCGCGCTCCTCCAAGGGAAGGTCCTATGAAGACCAGTTGCCTGACTAGCAGGACGCCGCTTCGCGGCGAAGATATCGAAAGTTTAGCTAACCATCGTTAGTAAGCCGGGATCGGCAGCGGCTCGCAAAAACAAAAGCCTGTGATACGATTGGGCGGTGGGGAGAGGGCTGCGCCTTGCATCGGGTCGAGTGATCGCTCTCGGGCGATTGCTGCTGGCGACGCTCGTGCTCATCGCGATCTGGGCGGACAAGACGCAGCCGGCGGAATATCCGCGCGAAGCCTACCTCCTGCTGTCGGCTTACATGGGCATGGCGCTCGTCCTCGCCGTGATCGGCTGGCGTGGATGGTGGCTCGACTCGCAGCTTGCCGGCCCCGCCCACGCCGTCGACATTGCGGTGTTCACCTTCGTCGTGTTCCTGACGAGGGGCGCGACGAGCCCCTACTTCATCTTCTGCATGTTCGTCCTGCTCGCGGCGGCAATCCGCTGGAGCTGGCGAGCGACGACCCTCACCGCCATCCTGCTTACTTTGCTCTACGTCCTCGTCGGAGCGCTGACCGCGGCGCACAGCCCCTTCGAGGTCAACCGCTACGTCATCCGCACCGGATATCTCGTGATCCTGTCGCTGATCCTGATCTGGTTCGGCGTGAACCAATGGCGGGCGCGGCTTCGTGGCCCGGCCGAAGACCTGCTTTCCGAAGCTCCGGCGGGGTCACTTCCACTCGAGACGGGGCTCGCCGCCGGGCTCGCGACGGCGCCGGCGCAGCGCGGCGCATTCGTGTGGGGCCGAAGGCCGCGGACGAACTGGACTGCGATCATCGACCAGGATGGGAACGCAGCGGTCTCCGAGCTGAAGTTCGCCGATGTGGCGCCGCCCGCGCCGGCCCCGTTCCTCTACGACCTGACGAGAGGCCGGGCGCTGATGCGGGACGACGAGGGCAACCTCTGCGCGTTCGCGCCATGGGACCATATCCACGGCGAGACCGCAGCCGCGCTCGGCCTCGAGGAAGGGCTGGCGATCCCCGTGCACAGCGGTCGCGGGCACGGGCAGATCTTCCTCGAGCAGGTCCGCGGCCTGTCGACGGATCATCTCGAGGCCGGTGCCGAGATTTCCGCCGCCGTCGCTTCGCACATCCAGAGGCAGGCACTGCTGAAGGTCGCGGAAGAGAATGCCGAGGCTCGCTCCAGGCTCGCGATCGCTCGCGACCTGCACGACAGCGTCGTCCAGTTCCTCGCAGGTGCCGCCTTCCGCCTTGAGGCGATGAAGCGTTCGGAAGCGTCCGGGCGCCAGCTCACGCCCGAGCTGGACGAGCTGAAGGACTTGATGCTGCAGGAGCAAGTCGAGCTGCGATCCTTCATTACCGCGTTGCGCAGCGGGTCGCAGATGGAGCTCGCCGAGCTGGCGCGGGACCTGCAGGCCCTGTCGCATCGTCTTTCGCGCCAATGGAACGTGCAGTGCAGCTTCTCGCTCGACGAGAAGGACATCATGGTCCCCGCGCGCCTGCACCTCGACGCGCAGCAGCTCGTCCGCGAAGCGGTGGCGAACGCCGTTCGTCACGCCGGCGCGAAGAATGTCAGCATCCGCCTTGCAGGCGAGGAAGGCGGGCTGACGCTCGACTTCATCAAGGACGTAGCCAGCTATTCGAGCGGGTCCGGCGGAGACCGCAGGCCGCGCTCGTTCAAGGAACGGGTTCAAGCGGCCGGCGGGGCGATGGACATATCGCGGGGGATGGGCG
>CBHTSV010000241.1:0-5972 GCA_966095215.1 uncultured Sphingomonas sp.
CCATGTTCGCGCTGTGGGGCTACCGTGTCGAGCAGGGCGAGGAGCTGTTCACCCCGTCCAACGAGGACGAGGAGATCTTCGTCGCGACGCTCAAGCGCTTCCTTGCCGAGCGGCCCGGGTACCTGACCAAGACGGTGGAAACGATCAAGGGCGTGTCCGAGGAAACGACGACAGGCGTCCACCGCCTCTACGACCTGGCGAAGAAGGGCAAGCTCCCGTTCCCCGCCATCAACGTCAACGACAGCGTCACCAAGTCGAAGGTCGACAACCTCTACGGCTGCCGCGAGAGCCTGGTCGATGCGATCCGCCGCGCGACGGACGTCATGCTCGCCGGCAAGATCGCCGTTGTCGCCGGCTTCGGCGACGTCGGCAAGGGCTCGGCCCAGTCGCTACGCAACGGCGGGGCTCGCGTGCTCGTAACCGAGATCGACCCGATCTGCGCGCTGCAAGCGGCGATGGAGGGCTATGAGGTCGTGACGATGGAAGAGGCGGTGAAGCGCGCCGATATCTTCGTCACCGCGACCGGCAACATGGACGTCATCACGCTCGACCACATGCGGGCGATGAAGAACATGGCCATCGTGGCCAACATCGGCCACTTCGATTCAGAGATTCAGATCGTCGCGCTCGCCAACATGAAGTGGACCGAGATCAAGCCGCAGGTGGACGAGGTCGAATTCCCGGACGGCAAGAAGATCATCGTCCTGTCGAAGGGCCGCCTGGTGAACCTCGGGAACGCCACGGGCCACCCGAGCTTCGTGATGAGCTCGAGCTTCACCAACCAGGTGCTGGCGCAGATCGAGCTGTTCACCCGGTCCGACCAATATCAGAACGACGTTTACGTGCTCCCGAAACACCTCGACGAGAAGGTCGCCCGGCTTCACCTCGACAAGCTTGGAGTGAAGCTGACGCAGCTGACGGACAAACAGGCAGGCTACATCGGAGTGTCGCCCGAAGGTCCGTTCAAGCCGGATCACTACCGCTACTGACTGTCGGCAAACCGACGTTAACCCTACTGAATGTTGCATGAATGTAACACTCGGATAGCATTTCGACGGACTGCTAACACCTTGCGTTGCCACTGAATCAAACACCTGTAAGGGTCCCCCGAGCGTTCCTGTTATCGGAGGGGAGTCCGGAAAATGAGATTTACTGCACTTCGCGTGTCTGCGACGGCGTCGACAATCGCGCTGACCGCGGCATTCGCCACGCCGGCTTTTGGGCAGACTCCGGCGCCGACCACACCGCCGGCGCCTGATTGCAGCCTGCCTGCGAACGCTGCGCTCCCGGCCTGCGCGTCGGAGCAAGCGGTTGAGTCGGGCACGACGCCGACCAGCGCGGAGGCAATCACCGTCACGGGCACGCGCATCCGCCGCCCGAACCTGGAATCGCCTCTCCCGGTCACCTCGGTGGGCGGCCAGGAATTCTTCCAGACGGGTAACGTCTCGGTCGGCGACAAGCTCGCCGAGCTGCCGGCCATCCGGAGCACGTTCACGCAGTCGAACTCGACCCGCTTCCTCGGAACGTCGGGCCTGAACATCCTCGACCTCCGCGGCCTCGGCACCGCCCGCACGCTGGTCCTGGTCAACGGCCGCCGTCACGTCGGCGGCGACGTGCTCAGCACGGGCGTTGGCGTGGATACCAATACGATGCCGACCGACCTGATCGACCGCGTCGACGTCGTGACCGGCGGTAACTCGGCGGTCTACGGTTCGGACGCCATCGCGGGCGTCGTGAACTTCATCCTGAAGGACAATTACGACGGCATCCAGCTGCGCGGCCAAGGCGGCGTCAGCAAGTATGGCGACTATGGATCCTATTTCATCAGCGGCCTCGCCGGTAAGAACTTCTTCGATGGTCGCGCGAATGTCGCCCTGAACGTCGAATATGCGCGCCAGGACGATGCGTTTGGCGACGCGCGTCCGTGGCTGCGGGAGCAGGCCGGGTTCCTCGCCGTCGATGCAGACACGGCGGCCGGACCGGACGGCATTCCAGACAATTTGTTCTTCCGCGACATCAGGAGCGCCAGCCTGTCGCCGACCGGCACGGTCCGTTTCGGTGGAACCGTCCTGGCGGGCGCTGGTGCGGGCACCGCATCCGGCTTGACTTGCGGCCAGAGCGACTTCGGGACGGGCGCGTCGGCATTCTACAACTGCCCGTTCAACTTCACGCCGACAGGTCAGCTCGTGCCGATCACGGGCACCCGCGTGGGTCTGGGTCCGACGGGAAGCTTCATTGGCGGCAACGGCTATGCGCGCCAGGCCGGCAACCTGCTCCAGCTAACGCCGCAGCTTGATCGTTACAACGTCAATCTGATCGGTCATTTCGAGATTACTCCGGCGATCGTGCCGTTCATCGAAGCCAAGTTCTCGCGGACTGACTCGGTGGGCACCGGCTCCAGCGGTCCGTCGTTCATGACTGGCTCGGCCATGGCTGATCCGCTGCAGTTTTTCTTTGGCTCCGCTGGAGGTACGCGCCAGACCAACCCAGGAAACCGCGAAGCGATCGCGCTGAACAATCCCTATTTGGATCCGGCTGTATCGCAGTTCATCGCGCAGCAGATCCTTACGAGCAACGTCAATCCTTGCACCTTCTCCAGGTTGACGCAGACCGATCTTAACCGAATCGCCGCGGGCACGTTCCACTTCTGCCTCCGCGAGAACCTCGAAGGCCTGGGCAGCCGCACCGAGGAAGCTCGCCGTGACACCTACCGCGTAGTCGGCGGGTTGAAGGGCGACTTCAACGACGACTGGCACTACGAAGCCTCGCTCAACTATGGGCATTTGAAGGAAAAGACGAAGATCAAGGGCAACCTTGACATCCAGCGGTTCCTGCTGGCGAACGACGCTGTCCGCGATCCCAATACCGGCCAGATCGTTTGCGCGTCGCAGATCGACCCGAGCCGGGCGTTCGGCTACTATCCGTGGTTCTATTACCAGTACTATGGCGCGGATTATCCGGGCGCCGATCCGAACGCGCCGGCGCGCCTGGCGAACGATATTGCGCAGTGCACTCCGATCAATCCGCTCGGCGGGCAGTTCACGGACGCGCAGCGTGCCTATCTGTTGAGGGACACGATCGCGAAGGGAACTACCACCCAGTTCGATGCGACCGCGTTCATCTCGGGTGACACGAGCAGCTTCCTGAACCTGTGGAGCGGTGAACCGATCGGGTTCGTGCTCGGCGCCGAATATCGCACCGACAACGTGACCTACGACCTCGATCGTGACACGCAGCTCGGCTACACCTTCTACAACGCAATCCCGAGCTTCCGGGCGCCGAAGTCGAAGGTGAAGGAAGCGTTCGGCGAGATCAGCATTCCGTTCATCAAGGACAAGCCGGGTATCCACGAGCTGGAATTCGACGCTGCAGCACGTGTGTCGGACTACAATCTCGGGACGACCGGAACCGTCTGGGCGTACAACTTCAACGGAATCTACTCGCCGTTTAACGGTCTGCGGTTCCGCGGGAACTACGCCCGCGCCGTCCGCGCTCCGAACCAGGTCGAATTGTTCTCGCCGCTGGGCCAGAACTTCGCGCCCGGCTTCACCGATCCGTGCTCGGCAATCAACATCAACAACGGGTCTCAGTTCCGTGCTGCGAACTGCGCCGCGGCCGGACGTCCTGCGGGCTACGACTTCCGCTACTCCTCATCGCTTGGTTTCCAGAGTGGCGGCAACGTGAACCTGGAGGCAGAGAAGTCGGACAGCTGGACGCTCGGCGGTGTGTTCACCCCGGCGTTCATTCCGGGCTTCTCGACGTCGGTCGACTATTACGACATCACGGTGAACAACTCGATTGCGTTCGTCGGCGCGCAAGCGGTCGCCAACGCCTGCTACGACGTGCCTACCTTCCCGAACGTGTTCTGCGGCCAGTTCCAGCGCGCCGGACCGTCCGGAGGACCGCACGGCGAGCAGGAGTTCCAGATCATCGAAGGAAGCCTGATTTCAGCTCCGCTGAACTATGCGAAGCTGACGGCGCGCGGCATCGACACCGAGATCGCCTACCGTCATAACTTCAGCGGTATCGGCCGCCTCGACACGCGCCTCACCTACACGCACGTGATCGACCGGTCGAACTTCATCTCGGCGACTGACCCGGACTTCAAGGACGTGCAGCTGCTGGAGCTGGGCGACCCGCAGGATGCGTTCAACTGGAACACCAACCTGACGCATGGGCGGTTCACCCTCGGCTATCAGATGCGGTACGTCGGGAAGATGGTCCTGAACCTGTACGAGGACTTCTTCCCCGTCCAGGATCGGCCGCCGCAGAACCCGGACTTTGCGAACCGGAAGTTCTATCCGTCGAAGTTCTATCACGACGTGCGGCTTGGAATGGACGTCGGGCCCAAGTACAATTTCTACCTGGGCGTCGATAACCTGACGAACACCGTCCCGCCGTTCGGCCTGACCGGCATCGGCGGAGGAAGCGCCATCTATGACAACCGTGGCCGCTTCTTCTACGCGGGCGCCAGGGCGAACTTCTAACCAAAGCAAGACCAAGACTTGGAGGCCGGGCAATTTGCCCGGCCTCTTTTTTTGTTGTCGCCCCGCGCCGGAAGCTGCACTTCCCCGGCATGTCACACGTCGAGATCGCCTATCGGCTGATCAGCGAAGGAAAAGCGCAGCAAGCCCTCGCCGAGCTCGAGTCCGGCCGCTCAAGCGGTGACCGTGCAAGCGCGCTCGAGCTGGGGATCTGGTTTCTCGAAGGCCGTTATGTGCAGCGCGACCTTGGCCGTGCCCGGGAGAATTTCAGACGCGCGGCAGAAGCCGGTGACACGACCGCTGAAGCCATCTTCATCTCGTTCCTGGCTCTCGGTATCGGCGGCGAGCCAAGCTGGAGCGAGGCATTGCGCCGCTTGCGCGAGTTCGCGAGGCGGGATTCTCTCGCGGCGGAGCAATTTCGGCTGATCGAATGCATGGACCTGAACGCCTCAGGCGATCCGGTCCGGGCCTTTTCAGGACGGCAGCTGAGCGACCGGCCGGAGGTCAACTCTTTCGAACAGTTCTTCACGCGGGCCGAATGCGATTATCTGATTTCGCGCGCACGCCCGCTGCTGCAGCCGTCGGTGATCGTTGACCCGTCTACCGGGCAGCTGCGCCCGCATCCGGTCCGAACGTCCGAAGGCGCAATGTTCCCCTGGGCTTCCGAAGACCTCGTAATCCACGCGCTGAATCGCCGAATCGCGATGGCCAGTGAAACGAATGTCTTCGCCGGAGAGCCCCTGCAGGTCCTGCGCTATTCGCCCGGACAGCAATATCACCCGCACTTCGATGCGCTCCCCCCAGGCGATAACCAGCGCATTCTGACGATGCTCATCTATCTCAACGACGATTACGAAGGCGGCGAGACTCAATTCACGCGCACCGGCCTGACGTTTGCGGGACATAAAGGCGATGCGTTGCTCTTCCGCAATGCGACCCTGGAGGGCGCTCCGGACGAGATGGCGCAGCACGCCGGCCTGCCCGTCATCCGCGGCGAGAAATATCTCGCCAGTCGCTGGATACGCCAACATCCGTTCGCACGTTCGTAGCGGCCGTTTTCCGGCACGAGCATTTTCCCTTCAGTTCTCGTCGCGTAACAGCCTATGACTGCGGTCATGGGGAGTGGCTTGGCGGGGACGATCTGGATCATCGTGGCGCTCGGTCTGTTGTGGGCGGCTGTCGCCGCAGCGATCGCGATCATCGCCGCTCAACGTTTCCGCCTGGCGGAGACCGTTCTGGACGCGGCCCGCTCCAACGCGTCGCTGCTGGAGCTGACTCCGGCCCGGCCGCTGCTCGTGTTTCCGGACGATCGCGGAGAGGCCGACGCGCGCCATCTTCGCGACCAGGGTCTGAAGGGTGAACCACGCCGCCTGGTCGAAATGGTCGGCAACGACAGCGGGATCGCGCGCGACGACCTGGTCGCGCTCAAATTGGACATAGAAACCGCGCGGATCTCCGTCGGCAAGGTCGCGCGCAAGGTTCGGGCGA
>CBHTSV010000242.1:0-1721 GCA_966095215.1 uncultured Sphingomonas sp.
TCTTGTAGGCGACCTTCTCCTGGAAGATGGCATGCGTGCCGACCAGAATGTCAACCGAACCATTGGCGAGGCCCATGAGCACGCTGTCGCGAGCCCTGCCCTTCTCGCGCCCGGTGAGGATCGCGACGCTCACGCCGATGCTGTCGAGCTGGCCCACCAGCGTCGCATGGTGCTGACGCGCGAGAATCTCCGTCGGGGCGAGCATCGCCGCCTGCGCTCCCGATTCCACCGCCGCGAGCATCGCCATGATGGCGACCAGGGTCTTGCCCGAGCCCACGTCGCCTTGGAGCAGCCGCAGCATAGGCACCGTCTGTCCGAGGTCGCCGCGGATTTCGCGGATCACGCGCCGTTGTGCGTCAGTGAGCTCATACGGCAGCCGGAGTTTGCGCGGCAGCTCGCCCGTGCCGGGCAGCGGAACGGTCCGATGCCGCCGCTGCGACTGGCGAAGCAGCAGCAACGCAAGCTGGTTGGCGAAAATCTCGTCATAGGCGAGGCGCCTGCGTGCAGCCTCGGCGCCCGGCTCCTGGTGCGCTTCGGCGAGCGCTGAACGCCAGGGGCGCCAGCCCTCCTTGGCGAGCTGGCTCGGCTCGATCCACTCGGGAAGGTCAGGCGCGCGCTCCAACGCGTCCCGCGCGAGCTCGCCCATGCGGCGGTTCGTGAGGCCTTCGGTCAAGGGATAGACGGGTTCCCGGACGAGCGGCGCGGGGCTTTTCCCCGGCTCGGCGACCTCGGGGTGAATGATCTGCCATTCGTCGCCGTAGGCCTCGAGCTTGCCCAAGACGATGCGCTTCTCGCCCATGGGGAGGCTGCGCTTCGCCCAACCCGGATTGTTGAAATAAATGAGGCTGATCGTGTTTCCGTCCGGGTCCGAAGCGAAGACGCGCATGGGTCCGCGGCCGGAGCGGGGTTCGCGCGTCTGGTAGGGCGTCAGCTCGAGGATGACGTTGCGCCCGAGCAGTGCCGCGCTCGCGGCTGGCGCCTTGACCCGCTCGATGGCTCCGGTCGGCAGGTGGTACAGAAGGTCGACGAGGCGCGTCAGGTCGAGTCGCTTCAGCATTTTCGCGATCTGCGGGCCGACGCCCTTCAGCACCTCGGCCTCGGCGAACAGAGGATTGAGGATTTCGGGGCGCATCAACCTACGGCCTCACGCGCCCGGCGGGCCGCTTCTTTGTTGCCGCCATCGGTCAGGGAAGATCCTCTGGCCGGTAGAGAAATGGCTTATTTCTGATCCACTGTGACAAAATCCATTTCCGGCCCCGCGTCGGCGGGGGAGCACAATGGATTGTGTCGTAATCAGGCTGCCCATCGGCGTGAACATTAAGGAAAACAATTGAGTCGCCCGTGCGCCCTCGAAGTTTCAGGTTGGCGCGAAGAAAGTGGGTCTCCGCTCCGTCGAAATCCTCGTTAAGATAAGTCACCAAGGTCACGGTACGCTGGCCGAGATATTCCAGCTCGCTCCTGAATTCGGGCACTCGCGGATCGATGTAATCGACGTGCTGCTTGAATTCCTGGCCTGCCTCATAGCTGATCGCGTTGGGAGGCTCGTGATACTCAATGGGCACTCGGCTCAGGCGCGCGGCACGCTCCTGAAGGACAGCGACTATCAGGTCGCGGTTTCGCGGACCGAAGGGCGCGCCGCGCGCCGTGCGCACGCTGGTGTGTTCGGGGCGTTTCGCCGAAGACGCGACAAGGCGCGGCTCGGCCTTTTCTATCAACCATTC
>CBHTSV010000243.1:0-8076 GCA_966095215.1 uncultured Sphingomonas sp.
GGCTATTATGTGCCCGAGATCGACTGGCGGCGAACGGCTCGGCGGGTGCTGACGCTCGAGTGGCTCGACGGGATCAAGCTCAACGACCGCGAGTCGCTGATCGAGGCTGGCCACGACTGCAGCGCGCTGGCGCAGACGCTCGTGCGTGCATTCCTCCGCCAGGCGGTGGTCGACGGCTTCTTCCATGCCGACCTGCACCACGGGAATCTGTTCGCTCTCAGCGACGGCCGAATCGCCGCGATCGACTTCGGGATCATGGGGCGGATCGACCGGCGCGCAAGGGTCTGGCTGGCGGAGATCCTCTACGGCCTGATCACCGGCGACTATCGCCGGGTCGCCGAGATCCACTTCGAAGCCCAGTACGTCCCACCGCATCACAGCGTCGAGGAATTCGCGACCGCCCTGCGGGCCTCCGGCGAGCCGATCCGCGGCCTTCCGGTGAAGGACATCTCCGTCGGACGGATGCTCGAGAGCCTGTTCTCGATCACCCGCGACTTCGACATGCCGACGCAGCCGCACCTGCTGCTGCTGCAGAAAACGATGGTGATGAACGAGGGCGTCGCCACCGCTCTCGATCCCGACATCAACATGTGGGAGACGGCCGAACCGTTCCTCACCGAATGGATCCGCTCGGAGCTGGGGCCCGAAGCTTATTATGCCGATCGCATCATCGAGCTGGTGCGCGCGGCCAAGAAGATCCCGGAGCTGATCAACCGCCTCGACCAATATTATCCGCCGGCCGGTGGAGCCCCTCCCCCGCCGCCGCTTCCCGACATCGCCATTATCCGACAGCCCAACTGGTGGGGCTATGCGCTGGCCGCAATCGCCGGCGCAGCGGCGACCGGCCTCGTTCTGTGGCTCTTCTGATGTCAAAGATGCTATGAGCTGAAAACGGGATCGAACAGGGAGGCTCGGCGATGCTTCGAGCGTTTGTCGTCCCAATTGCACTTGCCCTTACGAGCACGACTGCACAGTCACCGGTCAATTCGGGGGACATGAAGTGGGGCCCGGGTCCCGCAGGCCTGCCGCGCGGGACAAAGATGGTTTTTCTGTACGGCGATTCCTCCAGGCCGGGGCTATACATTATGCGTCTGCGACTGCCGCCGAATTATGCAGTGCCGCCGCATTGGCATCCGAATGATGAGAACGTCACGGTCCTGTCTGGCCGGCTCTCAATGGCCATAGGCGATAAGATGATTCGGACGCGGGCAATGGCTATCCGCACGGGCGGTTACATGCGCATGCCGGCTGGGACGCATCATTATGTCTTCACGCAGTCAGGGGCGCTCCTGCAGCTCACCGGCGACGGCCCATCCGGAATCGACTACGTCAATCCTGCGGACGATCCGCGCAATCATAAATAGCGGCGAAGCTCGACTTCGCCGCCGGACGGGGGCAATGCGACCGCATGGCACGCATCCTGTTGGTCGTGGGCGGCGGAATCGCCGCGTACAAGTCGCTCGAGCTCGTGCGGCTGTTGAAGAAGACCGGACACGAGGTCACACCGGTGCTCACCAGAGGCGGAGAGCATTTCGTCACTGCGATGAGCTTGGGCACGATAGCCGAAGCGCCGGTGCACACGTCGCTCTGGGAGCTGAAGGACGAAGTCGAGATCGGCCATATCCAGCTGTCGCGTTCGGCCGATTTCATCCTCGTCTGCCCGGCGACGGCGGACCTGCTGGCGAAGATGGCTGCCGGCATCGCCGACGACCTTGCGACCACGCTGCTGCTCGCGACCGACAAGCCGGTCGTCGTCGCGCCTGCCATGAACGTGCGCATGTGGCTGCACCCGGCGACCGGCCGCAACGTCCAGCGGCTGGTCGAGGATGGCGTCAAAATCATCGACCCGGCCGATGGCGACATGGCCTGCGGCGAATATGGACCCGGTCGCCTTCCGGAGCCGCAGGCTATCGTGGAATGGCTCAGCCAGAACGGCATGCTCGCGGCCCAGTGACGCTTTGGGGCAAGCACATCCTGGTCACGGCCGGCCCGACGCACGAGCCAATCGATCCCGTGCGGGTGATCGCCAATCGATCGTCGGGACGCCAGGGTTTCGCCATTGCCGCGGCCGCTGCAAACGCCGGTGCGAGAGTTACGCTCGTCGCCGGACCCGTCGCGCTTGAAACCCCTCTGGGCGTCGACCGCATCGACGTCGAAACTGCCGAACAGATGGCCGATGCCGTCATGACGGCACTTCCGGCGGATTCGGCGGTCCTCGTTGCCGCCGTGGCCGACTGGCGTGTCGAGCCTTCGCCGAACAAGCTCAAGAAAGGCGAAGGCCCGCCGAAGCTCAAGTTCGTCCCGACGCGCGACATCCTCGCCGAGCTCGGCGTCAGCCCGCAGCGCCCGCGTCTGCTCGTCGGCTTCGCCGCCGAAACCGAGCGCGTCGTCGAGCAGGCCATCGCCAAGCAGGTTGCCAAGCGTGCCGACTGGATCGTCGCCAACGACGTTTCGGGCGACGTCATGGGCGGACACCGCAACCGCGTGCACCTGGTCACGACGGAGGGCGTCGAGGATTGGCCGGAGGAGAGCAAGGACGAGGTTGCGCGCCGGCTCATCTCGCGAATCGATGAATGGCTGCGCTGATTCTGCCGGAGTGATCGACAGGGCCGGGGCACCGGAGTAGATTTCCGGGGTCAAACGAAGGGGCGAGCGATGAAGCGTTTCCTTTTCCTGCCACTGCTCGTGGCCCTGACCGCGGCGTCAGCTCCGCCGGTCATTGTCGAAACGGCCGCCACCGACTGGAGCTTCCTGCCGTCGCTGAGCTCGCGCGGCTATGATCATCTCAACCTGAAGATGATGGCCAAGCTGCAGGAGATCGCGAGCCAGGGAAAATGCAAGCTGCCCGGCTATGACAGCGGCAAGCTCGATCTCAGGGTGTCTTTCGCGGCCCAATATGCCCCCAACGGCACCTTGCAGCGTCTTGTGATCCCCAGCCTCAACTGCCCGGAGGCCGAAAGCGTGCTGGGCGGTGCCGTGCTCGAGATGCTGCAGGGCGGCGATTATCGGCCGACCGGCAAGAACCCGGACGGCTGGTACCAGGGCGACCTGAGCTTCAGTTACAGCAACTGAGCTTAAGGCGAGCCGCAGGCGCGGCAGCCCGGATCGGCGGGGATGCTGATCACTCGCCAGTTCAGCCTCTCGCCGTCGAACAGGTGGATTTTGCCGGCCTGGTCGTCGCCGATTCCAACAATCGCGTTGATCGCGAGCAGCGCCGCGAAGCTTCCGACGGTGCTCGCCAAAGCACCGAGCACACCTAGCTCGGAGCAATTGTCGCAATCGTCCGCGTCGAATGCATCGCCCACGAAGCAGCGGTAGCAGGGCTTCGAGCGGAACAATCCGACCTGACCCTGGAACTGCACGGCTGCGGCGGAAAGCAGCGGCATTCCAAGCTTCACGCACGCATCGCTCACCGCAAGCCGCGTCGCGAAATTGTCGGTGCCGTCGATGATAAGATCATGGCCCGAAAGCAGAGTCTCAGCATTGCCGGCGCCGACTCGCTCGCGAACGGGACGCGCGTCGACGAAATGATTCAGTCGATGGACGAAATCAGCTGCAAGGTCCGTTTTGGCCTGGTTGGCATCGCTCTCGCCGAACAGCGGCTGACGGTGAAGGTTCGTCAGGTCCACGATATCGTCATCGATAATGGTCAGGCGCCCAATGCCGGCGCCTGCAAGTGCGGGAATGACGGCGCTGCCGATGCCACCCGCGCCGACGACGGCGATGTTTGCGGCCCTCAGCTTGCGCTGGCCGACGCCTCCGACCTGCGGCAGGACGATGTGCCGCGCGTACCGTTGGAGTTCGGGATCAGTCAGTTCCACCATCACCGTTCGCCCTGAGCCTGTCGAAGGCTGCCCTTCCTTCCTACAAGAGAAATGCAGGGCTTCGACAGGCTCAGCCCGAACGGTTGGTTTAACGTCCCGTGGAACCGAAGCCGCCCGCGCCTCGGCCGGTCTCGCCCAGAAGCTCGACTTCCTTGAAATCAGCCTGGAGGACCGGCGCCGGAACGAGCTGCGCGATCCGCTCGCCACGACGCACTTCGAACGGCTCGTTGCCCAGATTGGCGAGGATGACTTTCACCTCGCCGCGATAGTCGCTGTCGATTGTTCCGGGCGTGTTGAGGCAGGTGATGCCATGCTTGAGCGCCAGTCCGGAGCGAGGTCGCACCTGCACTTCGTAGCCGTGCGGAATTGCAACGGCGAAGCCCGTCGCGACAGCATGGCGCTCACCCGGCGCCAGCGTCACGTCCTCGGCGGCGACGACGTCGAGTCCGGCGGCATGCTCAGTCGCGCGCGTGGGAAGCGGCAATCCTTCGCCGTGGGGCAGCCGCTGGAGCTCGATCTCGATCATTTCGCTTTCTTCCGTGCCGTCCTGCGGCCCTTCTTCGGTGGACCTTTCGCCGCCCGTTCATCGATCAGCCGCACGGCTTCGTCCAGCGTCACCGCTTCCGGCTTGGTACCCTTCGGGAGCGTCGCATTAGTGGTCCCGTCGGTAACATAAGGGCCGTAACGTCCGGCCATGACTTTGATCTCGCCGCCACTCGCCGGGTGCTTGCCCAGCACCGCGATCGGCTCGCGCGACGCGGTGCGTTGGCGGGCCCCACCCGATGCGGCATCGGCGAGTTTCGCCACCGCGGCGTTCATTCCCGTCTCGAACACCTCCGCGGTCGAACCCAGCTTCGCATATTTGCCGTCGTGTGCGAGATATGGGCCGTAGCGTCCGATCGACGCGGTAATAGGCTTCCCCGTCCCAGGATGGGGACCGATCTCGCGCGGAAGCGAAAGCAGTCGCTTGGCGAGTTCCGCATCCACATCGGACAGCGGCACGTCCTTCGGTATCGACGCGCGCTTGTCGCCTCGCTCGACATAGGGCCCGAATCGTCCGGTCTTGAGCATGATCCCGTCGCCGAGCTCCTGGGGACCTTCGGACTGCGCCTGATCGCCGCCCTGCCCGAACTTCTGCGTGTACTTGCAATCCGGGTAATTGGAGCAGGCCACGAATGCTCCGAAGCGGCCCCCGCGCAATGACAGGCGCCCCTTGCCGCACTGAGGACAAAGGCGCGGATCGCTTCCGTCCTTGCGCGGGGGATAGAGCCAGGGAGCGAGGAACTCGTCGAGCGCCTCAGTGATTTCGGAGGGCTTCTGGTCCATGACCTCGCCGGCCTTGGGCTGGAAGTCGCGCCAGAAGTCGTCGAGCAATTTCTGCCAGTCGAGCCGGCCGCCGGACACGTCGTCCAGCTCCTCCTCCAGCTCGGCGGTATAATCGTAGCTGACATATCGCTCGAAGAACCGTTCGAGGAAGGCGGTGACCAGCCGTCCGCTCTCCTCGGGCACGAACCGCCCCTTGTCGACGCGCACATATTCGCGGTCCTTCAGCGTCTGCAGGGTCGACGCGTAGGTCGACGGCCGCCCGATCCCGAGCTCCTCCAGCCGCTTGACCAGGCTCGCCTCGGAATAGCGCGGCGGCGGCTGCGTGAAGGACTGTGTCGCCTCGACACCCGTCTTCGCCGGAGCATCGCCGCGACCGAGCGCGGGCATGCGCGCGCCCTCCTCGTCCTCGGTCTTTTCATCGCGGCCTTCTTCATAGAGCGCTAGGTAGCCGGGGAAGAGCACCACCTGTCCGCTGGCGCGAAGCACGGCCCGACCAGCGCCGTCGCTCAGCTCGACCGTCGTCCTCTCGAGGCGCGCGGAAGCCATTTGGCTCGCCAGCGCCCGATTGTAGATCAGCTCATACAGCCGCGAATGGTCGGCCGAAGCCGCCCGCGCTCGGGCAAAATCCGTCGGGCGGATCGCTTCGTGCGCCTCCTGCGCATTCTTGATCTTGCTCTGGTACTGCCGCGGCCGGTCCGGAACGAAGCCTGCGTCATAGCGGCTGGTGATCGCGCGGCGCGCCGCGCTGATCGCCTCGGGCGCCATGTCGACGCCGTCTGTCCGCATGTAGGTGATGAGCCCGTCTTCGTAGAGCGACTGCGCCACGCGCATCGTGTGGCTGGCCGCGAAACCGAGCTTGCGCGCTGCCTCCTGCTGCAGCGTCGAGGTGGTGAAGGGCGGCGGAGGGTTCTTGGCGAAGGGCTTCGTCTCGACCGATGAAACCGTGAACCGCCCGGCCTCGACGACCGCCTTCGCCGCATCCGCATCGCCGCGATTGCCGATCGTCAGCCGCTCGATCTTGTTGCCGTCGAGCTGGACCAGACGCGCCGTGAAGCTCTGCCCGTCCTTCTCGAAGGTCGCGCTGACCTGCCAATATTCCTGTGGGCGGAAGATTTCGATCTCGCGCTCGCGGTCGACGATCAGCCGAAGGGCGACAGACTGCACCCGCCCCGCCGACTTGGCGCCCGGCAGCTTGCGCCAGAGAATGGGTGAAAGCGTGAATCCCACGAGATAGTCGAGCGCCCGCCGCGCCTTGTACGCATCGATCAGATCCTCATCGAGGCCGCGCGGCTTGCGCATCGCCTCGGTCACGGCGGAGTTCGTGATGGCATTGAAGGTGACGCGCTGCACCTGGCTCGGAAGCGCCTTCTTCTGCCGAAGCACCTCCTGGACGTGCCAGCTGATCGCCTCGCCTTCGCGGTCCGGGTCGGTGGCGAGGATCAGCGTGTCCGCCTTCTTCGCCTCGTCAGCGATCGCCCGCATCTGCTTCGATCGGTCGGGCGAGACCTGCCACTGCATCGCGAAGCCGTGATCCGGGTCCACCGACCCATCCTTCGGCGGCAGGTCGCGCACGTGCCCGAAGGAGGCGAGCACGCGGTGCCCGCTCCCGAGATATTTCTCGATTGTCTTCGCCTTGGCCGGCGATTCGACGACGACCAGCTTCACTCTAGTCCCTCACGCATACGCGTAAAGGTGGGGCTTGCGGATTCGCCGCGTCAAGCCGGGATCGCTAAGGTCACCCGCGTGCCCAGCTATGACGAATGCCTGGTCGATGCCGAACTGAGGGCGCGCGCCGCCTATGCCGAACCTCACCGACATTATCACGACGAGCGGCACCTCGATGACTGCCTCAGGCAGCTCGATGACATCCATGATTTAGCTGAGCGTGACCGTTGCCTGCTTCGTTGGGCGATCCTCTGGCACGACGCCATCTATGATCCGCAGCGTACGGACAATGAGGAACGAAGCGCCGACCTCGCCTTCCGCGAGTTGAGCGAGTGCGGTGTCGGAGCGTCCGACGCGGCGGAAGTCGCGCAGCTTATCCGGCTGACGAAAGGCCATCGCGTCGAAGAAGGCGACCGACTTGGCGCGCTGCTGGTCTCGATCGATCTGTCGATCCTCGGCGGGGATCCGGAGGGCTATTCCAGCTACGTGGCCGGCGTTCGGCGCGAATATGCCCATGTGCCGGAGGAGGCCTGGCGGAGCGGCCGAGCGGCGGTGCTGCAGCACCTGATTGAATTCGATCCCCTCTATCCCGATCCCCGCTTCCAGGCGGCGCTGGAGGAGCAGGCGCAGCAGAATATGAAAGCCGAGCTGAGGCAGCTGAAAGTCTGATTTTAGTCAAACCGGCACGGGCGCCACTGCCTTAGCGCGGGGGCTGCGCTCCCTCACGATCGAGTCGGCAATCGCCGACCAGCCGATCCAGACTAGCGCGCCCCCGGCCAGATCGACGAAATAGTGCCCGCCCATCGGCAGCGTCGTGAACATGACGGCCAGGTTGAGAGCGAAGATCGGAGGACGGAACAACCGGTTCCACGACCAGGCCTGCATCGCGAGCAGGGCCATGATCATGTGGAACGAGGGAAAGGAGACGACGGCCGAGAGGTCATGAAGACCGACCACAGCCACGTCGACCGACCGGTATCGATCAATCGCGGCCCACCAGAAAGTGCCTGATCCCGGCGGCAGCGCCTTGATCGTCGCCGGCGCAGCATAAGTGAAGCTGCCGTAGGCGGGAATCGCGAAGGCAGTCAGAGCGCAGGTCAACAAAGTCGTGAGAAAGAGAAAGCAGAGGTGCCACGCCTCCAGCGCGCGGCCGAGAAACGGCAGCAGGAGAATGCTTGCCGCGATCTGGAAGAAGCTGCTTTCATAAATGAGGTGCAACGGCTCGAGGGAAACTCCGAGTCCGGCGAGCCACGAGACCAAT
>CBHTSV010000244.1:0-2319 GCA_966095215.1 uncultured Sphingomonas sp.
CGGCGGCGACAAGCGTCGCCGCATGCGATTCGAACATGCCGAAGAAATCTCCGGTTCTCGGCAACAAGCGCTGAAACCAAGCAAACATAGACGAGCCCACTGCAGCCCCGCTCGCTTAGTTTACGCCTCCGCTCCCCGCAACCGCGCCAGCAGAGTCATTGCTTTGCTGGACCGAGGCTCGCCGCGAACATGCGCGCGCTCTTGACCTCGGCGCGCGCGCCGTCGCTCTTCGCAGTCACGCCTACAAGCTCGGCATAATAACGGTTCGCCTTCTCTGCGTTGCCGGCGAGCTTTGCCGACTGCGCGGCGCCGTAGAGGCCGGCCAGCCGTCGAGGCGCCCGCTGGAGCGAGGCTTCATATTCCTGCAAGGCGTCGGCCGGGCGGCCAAGCGCCAGCAGCAGCTCGCCGAGCTCTTCGCGCGCCGGAAGGATCGCGCCCGGAGTGACCGGATGCTTCTCCGTCGCGTCGTCGAGATCGGCGGCCGCGCGCATCAGGCGGACCGCTTCGTCATTCCTGCCGCCCGCATGCGCGAGCCAAGCTTCGGCGATCTGGCGCTCGATCGCAACCTGCTTGCGCCAGTCATATTCTCCAGCTGGGATCTTCAGGCCCTGCTCGATTTCGGAGAGCTTCGTCACCTCCTGACGAGCGAGGTCCAGCTTTCCCGCCCGAGCGGCTCCGACGGCCTTGGCGAAATGCACGTTCGCGATCGCCCATTTATGGTTGCTGAGTGCGGTGAGTCCGGCAAGGTTCGACGGCAGGTCGAACGCGGCGGCTTCATCCCAATGCCGCCGCTCGAGCAGCACGCGCGCGGGAATCGCCGTCACCGCATAAGCGCTGGTCGGAGAGGGCGGATCGGCTGACTTGATGGACTGCAGATCCCCGAAAACCTTCAACGCCTTTTCGTCCTGCCCGGTCTGCAGATACGCGTAGGTGAGATAGTCCATGGCGTGCAGCTGCTGGTCCCATGCGTCCGACATGCCCATCGCGGTCGCATGTGCCTTCGCCGACGCTTCCGCCGCGAGGTTCGACTTGATCGCCTCGTCCCACAGGCCAAGCCTGGTGAAGATATGCGAGGGCATGTGCTGCGCGTGCGCGGAGTCTGGCGCGATGGTCGCGTAGCGCCGCGCTGCGGGAAGAGCGAGCTCGGCCAGCGCGGGATAATCGAAGCTATGGATCATGTAATGCGCGACTCCCGGGTGGTCGGGATTGCGCGCGAGCACATCGTTGAGGATAGCGGCCGCCTGCTTCTGCTTCGGGTAAGCCTTGTCGCCGTCGATCGTGCCCGCTGCGATCAGCGAGAGCGCGTAGAAGACCGCGGCCTCGTCGTCGTTCGGATAGCCTTTGTGCAGCCGCTGCATCGCTCCGGAATAAGCGAGCACACGCGTCTTGAGGTCGAGCCGGTCGGCGTCGCGGTAGAAAGCATCGAGAGCGGCGACATAGTCTTTCTCGCGCTGGCTCTTCGCACCCGCGGCCTTGGCCTTGTCGATCGCGTCCTTGCCCTTCGCGAACTCGGCCGGCGTGGGCGCGGCCCAGAGCGGATGGTAGTTGCTCATCGCCACGCCCCAGTCGGCGATGGCGCATCCCGGATCGGCCGAGGCGGCCTGCGCAAAGCTGCGCTCCGATTCCTGATATTCGAACGAATGAAGCCACCGGAGGCCGGTTTCGAACGCCGCCTGCGCCACGGGGCTGCAGGTCGTTGCGAACGTGAGCTTGCCAAGCTGTGGCCCATGTTCGTGCGAATGCCCGGGGTCCATCGCGACCATGGCAAGCGCGGAAACGGTGAGAAGCATGTTCATGACTGCACCCCTCCTAATCTCACGACAGGAGCACTGTCACTCATACGCTTCGCAGGCCGCCTATAGAAGTCGAGGCGCCTACTTGGTGCGGTCGTAGACCAGAGTGTCGTCCGTCGGACCGCCCTTTGCGGTCAGGATGCTGCGAGCGATGGTCAGCTGTTTCCCGTCGGCGGAAAGTGTCGCGGTCGATCTCGCCGAAGCTTTGCCCTTTAGCTTCGTTTTGGATTTGACCTCGCGCGGGCCGACAAAGGTCAGCGCGACATGGTCCGTATTCGGATTGCCGGACGTCGGATACCATTTTCCGTCCGTTCTAGCTGAATAGCTCCACTTCATCGCTTTTCCGGCAGCGTTCGTGCCGCTCGCCCTCATTGTCAGCCGATTTCCGGCAATCGTGTAAGTGCGGGTGTCAGCCTTTGGCGTGAATTCCGCCGAGCTGAACTTCGACTTCTCCATATTCAGTTGCCACGTGCCGTTCCACGCCTTCGACAGCGACTTTCCGATTGCGGGCTGCGGCAGCGCAATC
>CBHTSV010000245.1:0-3637 GCA_966095215.1 uncultured Sphingomonas sp.
AGGAGCCCACGGTCGCGGAGCAGCCGCCCGATCGCGACATATTCGCGGCCGTTCTGACCGGCATAGCCGATGCGCATGACGCTTCCGTCGGGAAAGCGGATTCGGCCGGAACCCTGGATCTCGACGAAGAACAGGTCGACCGGATCCTTCGCCCAGGCCAGCTCGAGCCCCTTGCCGGCGAGGGCCCCGTCCTCGATCTCAGCGCGCGTGAAGTAGGGGACGCAGGTGCCGGTCTGGTCGACCCGCCCCCGGCCCGTCGTGCCATTAGCTTGCGTGCAGCGCACGAGGTCCGGCGGCGCGCGATAGATCGGCACATATCCTGGCAGGGGCGTCCGCGAGCCCTCGATTTCCGGCTCGTAATAGCCGGTCGCGAACGAGCGTCCGTCGGCAACCTTCGCCCAGTCGAACCGGTAATAGAAAAAGCCCGGCGCATATTCGGGAGCAAGGCTCGCCGCCTCATTGCAGACGGCTGACCAATTGGCCGGCTGGGTCAGCAACGAAGCATCCTGCCGGCGGGTGACCGCGGGGCAGCTCAGCCGGAAGGCGCCGAGCGCCCGCTCCGCTTCGGCTTTCCCGAGCGTGTGCGCAGGCACAATCGCAACTCCCGCCGCGCGAGCATTCGGAGCGGTGACAGGCGGCGGCGTAGGTGTCGGCGTCGGAACCGGCGGCGGTGTCGGAGTGGGTTTCGCTGGTGGCGCTTCAGGAGGTGGCAACGGCCTCGTCGCGCAGGCCGCAAGCGAGACGAACGCGGCGAGCGCTATCGCCCGAGCGAGGACGCTCACTCTTCCTCGTCAGTCTCGATCAACAGCCAGTTGGGATCGCGCGAGCCGGTGTCGCGGCGGAACGTCCACAGGTCGCGAGTCTGGACGGCGTCGCTCAGCGAACCGGCCACAACCTCGCCTTGCGAGTTGCGGGTCACGGCCGCGATGTCCGCCTCGAACCGAACGGTCACCAGAGCAATGCCGCGCTCCAGAGCGGCTTCTGAAATCACCGCCTGCTCCACGGCAACAAGGCGATTGTCGAGCTTCAGCCCATCCTTGTTGCGCTGCTCGACCGCGCCGGAGAAGGTCTCGAAGATATGGTCGTCCACATGGCCTTTGAGGACGTCCATTTCCCCCTTCCAGAAGGCTTCGAGGATCATCCGGTAGGCGGCCTTGGCGCCATCGAGGAAACGGGCGACGTCGAAGCTCGGATCGGCGGCGAGAATCGCGCGCACGCCGGGTCCGGCCATCGGAAGATAGGCCATGTCGCCGTCGTCCTGCGTCGCCGGAGCCGCTGCGGCGGGCTGGGCTGGGCGCGGCTGGACGCGAGCGTCCGGATCGGCGGGCTTCAGGATCGGCTGCTGCTCATGGCCGGTGCGCTCGCCAAGGACGCTGTAAAGCCTCAGGCCAATGAACAATGCGACCAGCGCGAGAATGACGATGACGGTCAAGCTTCCAGTTCCAGTTCTTCAGTTGCGCCCAACATAGTGCGCAACGCGTTAAGATTCCAACTCTGCCTAACGCACGAGGTCGGCATTGCGCCCCATATTCACGACTGCTAGGCGCCGCGCAGCAACGCGCCGCTCCTCATGCGGCTCCCAAACAGTGCAACAGTTTGCAAGGACAGCATAAAATGGCGGACCAGGATTCGACCAACGGCGGCAATGGCGCGCCCCAGCCGGGAAGCGAACCGCAGGTTTCGATACTTGCCCAGTACATCAAGGATTTGTCGGTCGAAAATCCGAGCTCGCCGCAGGTGTTCCAGTGGCAGGTTCAGCCGACCCTCGACGTCCAGTTCAACATCAATGTCGAGAAGGTGGCGGACGACGTCCATGAGGTCGCTTTGAAGATCGACGTTTCGGCCCGGTCGGAGAACGGCATCCATTTCGTCGTCGACCTCAGCTACGCCGGCCTCTTCGGAATCCGCAACGCTCCCGAGGAAGCGCTTCCGCCCTTCCTGCTGGTCGAGGCGCCGCGGCTGATCTTCCCCTTCGCCCGTCAGGTGATCGCCGAGGCGGTGAGCAGTGCGGGCTTCCCGCCGTTGCTGCTCGATCCCATCGATTTCACGGGGGCCTACCTTGCGCAGCTTCAGGCAGCGCAGCAGGGCGGCGAGACCGGAGGCGGCGGATCGGGCGCGGAAACGCCTTCCGAGACCCCTTCCGAAGCGTGACCTTCACGCGACCCTGAGGGCCGATGAACCTTCACAAGGCGACGGGCACGATCGGCGGTCTGACGCTCGTCAGACGCATCGCCGGCTTCGGCCGCGAAATGCTGATGTCACGCGTGCTCGGCGCGGGCTTCTACACGGACGCCTTCTACGTCTCGTTCCGGCTCCCCAACACGTTTCGCAGGCTATTCGGCGAAGGTGCGTTTTCCGCGGGCTTCGTGCCCCTTTACAGCCAACGGCTGCAGGGCCCCAACGGCGAGGCCGAAGCGAAGACCTTTTCCGAGGAGGTTCTGGCGGTCTTCCTGCCGACGCTGATCGTCTTCACGTTGGTTTTCGAAGTCCTGATGGGCCCCTTCATCTGGGCGATCACCGGATGGCATGGTGACCAGCTCGCTTTCGGGACGTTCCTGACCCGGATCACCTTCCCCTACCTCCTGCTGATCAGCCTCGTTTCGCTCTTCTCCGGCATCCTCAACAGCATCTCCCGCTTCACCGCGGCCGCCTTCGCTCCGGCTCTGCTCAATCTCGCCATGCTCACGGCGCTGATCTTCGTGCGGAACGGCGGCGCGATTACCGCCACTGCAGTCGCAATCGCCGTAACGGTCGGGGGTGTGCTCCAGCTGATCCTGCTGCTCGCGGCCTGCAAGCGCGCCGGCATCGTTTTGAAGATCAGGCGGCCTCGATTGACTCCCGGCGTTCGACAGTTCGTCCGCGTCGTGCTTCCCGCGACGCTTGGCGCCGGCGTCTACCAGGTGAGCGTCTTCATCGACACGTTCTTCCTTACGCGCATCGGCACCGGCGCGGTCAGCTGGTTCAATTACGCGGACCGGCTCAACCAGCTTCCGCTTGGAGTGATCGGCGCGGCGCTTGGTACGGCCATCCTTCCGCAGGTCAGCCGCCATGTCGACGTGGGCGAGGCCGACAAGGCGGCGCGGGTGCAAGGCCAGGCGGCGGAGCTCGCAATGTTCCTCTGCCTGCCGGCGGCCCTCGCGCTGTGCGCAAGCGCTTTGCCCCTCGTGTCGGCGATCTTCGAAGCGGGCCGGTTCAACGCCCGCGACGCGCATTTCACTGCCCTGACCCTGTCGATCGTCGCGCTCGGGCTTCCCGCCTATGTGCTGGTCAAAGTCCTGACACCCGGCTTCTACGCCCGGCGCGATACCGCGACCCCGGTGAAGACGGCCATCGCCGTTCTCGTCGTCAACGTCGCCCTCAACTTCGCCCTCATTCCGCCCTTCGGCATCGGCGGTCTTGCGGCCGCCGTGGCGATCAGCTCCTGGCTCAATTGCGTGATCCTCTACGCGATCCTGCACCGCCGCGGCTTCTTCCGCATCGAGCGGTGGCTCGCCTCGCGCATCGCTCGCCAGCTGATCGCCGCAGCGGCTATGGTCGCGGCGCTCCTTTTGATCCGCTCGGCTCTCTCCGGCTGGTTCGTGGGATCGTTCGCGCAGCGGGTCCTCGGCCTTGCCGCTATCGTCGGCGGCGGAATGCT
>CBHTSV010000246.1:0-6165 GCA_966095215.1 uncultured Sphingomonas sp.
GTTCCGGATAGGCCCGGTGGTACGCCGTCAGTGCGTTGGGGCCGTGATCCTTCAGCAGGTTGGCCAAGCTCCACGCGCCCTTCGGCTCATAGGCCTGAACATCGTGACCGCGTGCGACCAGCTCGCCCAAGACTCCGCGCAGGAAATGCGCGTTGCCGTGATTCCAGCACGAGCGCAGCGAATGCGTGAAATAGGCGATCTTCATGCCGCGCCCGCCAATTCGATCGGCATGATTGGGTGGTTAGGCCGAGCGATGCGCGCGTAAATGTCGGCCATTCCGCGCGCCATCCGTTCCAGCGAGTAGGTCTGTGCACGCGCACGCGCGAGCAGGCCCATGTCAGCGCGTTCGTCAGAATCGTCGAGCAGCTTACGTATCGCGTCCGTAAACGCAGTGGCGTCGCGCGCCGGAAGGAAAACCGCTGCGCCATCCCACAGCTCGCGATGCGTCGGAATGTCGGACAGGATGAGTGCGCATCCCGCCTGCGCCGCTTCGAGCACCGACAGGCCAAACGGCTCGTACAGCGCCGCCGATGCATAGATCGGCCGCGCGCCGAGCAGCGCAGAAAGTCGCGAAGGACGGATCTCGCCGAGAGAGCAGATATCGGTGAGGTCAACTTTTGTACCGTTAGGGCCGCGCGTCGGGCCCGCAGCTTCGAACCGGACGTCGAGCATGGCTGCCGCAGTGTCGAGCGTCGCGATATTCTTGCCTTCATCCCATAGCCGGCTTGCGGTGAACACGAAATCGCCCTGCGGGGCAGGCGCCGTCGCAGCCGCGCGCCGCCCATTATGAATGGCGGTGACGTGCACGTCATAGATGCGCGCTGTCTCGGCAGCGAAGGCGATGGTCGGAGCGACGACGGCCGCCGCGCGGTTGAGTCCGCATTCAACCAGGTCGCGCCGCCACACGAAATCCGACGGCAGAGGAGCGTTCTTTACGGCCGCCCACCAGCTCGCGATGCAGCTATGCTGCACGGCGACGCATGGCCGGTCGATGCGCGAATCGGCCAGCAATGCCGCGCTGCATGTCTGGATCACGTCCGCGCCTTCGCGCTCCGCGATCGCGGCGATGTCGTCGCCGGCCCGGTGCATCGCTCCGGGATTCGTTTCGAGCCAATCCAAAGGCAGGCCCGTGTCGATCAGGTCGAACTCACGCGCCTCTTCACGCTGCTCGGTGCTCGGTGACGGGCCCATGACTGCAAGCACTGTCTCGACGCCCAAGTCCTTCAGTCCGCGCGCGAGCTCCAGGCTGTAGATCCACACGCCGCCGACCGCGTCCGTGACCAGCAGCACCCTCATTCCGCAGCGCTCACGAGGCGAGGTTCGCCCCGAACTTCCAGGCCGCGCTCGTCGGCCAGCCATTCGGCAAGGCGCGCCATGCCGTCTCGCCACGGCCGCGGTTTGCGAAGACCGAGCGCGGCTTCTGCGGAATGCGTGTCCGACACGTACCAGTGCTGGTCGCCCTTGCGCCAATCCTCAAAGCGAAGATCAACGTCCCGTCCGATCAGTCCGCCAATTTCGTCGACTAGCTCGATGAGGCTGACGGCATTCTGCGCGCCGCCTCCGAGGTTGAACGCACGTCCCTGCACGCTCTCGATGCGATCGAGCGCTCGGACGTAGGCATCGACCGCGTCGGAAACGTCCAGGATATCGCGAACCTGCTTGCCGTCGCCGTAGATCGTGACCGGCCGTCCTTCGAGCGCGCGGATCAGGAAGTGGGCCACCCAACCCTGGTCCTCCGTCCCCATCTGCCTTTGGCCGTAGATACAGCTCATCCGGAACACGACCGTCGGGATTCCGAAGCTGCGGCAGTAGTCGAGCACGTACTGGTCCGCCGCGCCCTTCGAACATCCGTAAGGTGTGTGGAAATCGAGCGGCCGGCTTTCGTCGATGCCGCGGCGCGCGACGTACGACTTCGGCTCGTGGCGATCGTGCAGGCTCTCGACCTCGAGGTCCGCGAGATCGCCATAGACCTTGTTGGTCGAGGCGAAGATCACCGGCACCGGCTCAGCGCGCAGGCGCACGGCATCAAGCACGTTGATGGTGCCGCGCACGTTGATGTCGAAGTCCTCGCGCGGGTCGGCGAGGCTCGTCGTCACCGCGACCTGGGCGGCAAAGTGGAACACGGCCTTCACGTCCGCCGCGGCGCGCGCGACCTCATCCTCGTCGCGCACGTCGCCGACGATGCTCACGACGCCGCTTCCGTGCCGCTCCTTGAGCCACTTGAGGTTGCGCTCGACTCCGGCGCGCGACAGCGCATCGAAGATGACGATCTGGTGCCCTTCGCCCGCAAGTCGGTCGGCGAGATTGCTGCCGATGAACCCGGCCCCGCCGGTGATCAGGATCGGCCGGCGATCGCCACTCGCGATCATGCGACCAGTCCCTTGGCTTCGAGCTCGGCGCGGGCCTCGTCGACACGATCGCTCGCGCTTTGGCTCGCCACCCATTCGGCAAGCTCGGCGAGCCCTTTGTCGAAATCCTTCACGGCGCGGAATCCGAGCACGTCTGCAGCCTTGCTGCCGTCGCAGAAACAGTGGCGGATGTCGCCCACGCGCGCCTTGCCGGTGATCTCCGGCTCAAGATCATTGCGGCCAAGCGCCCGCGCCATCGATCTCGCGACCTCGTTGATGCTCCGATCAGCGCCCGATCCGATATTGAATAGCTCACCGGGAGCGCGCGGATGCTCGAGCGCGTCGGCGAACGCACACGCGACATCGCCGACGTGGACGAAGTCGCGGCGTTGCTCGCCGTCCTCGAAGACCAGCGGACGCTGACCATTGGACAGGCGCGAAGAGAAGATCGCGAGCACGCCAGTGTACGGATTTGAGAGCGCCTGGCCCGGGCCGTACACGTTGAACAGCCGTAGGCAGACACCCTCCATCCCGTATGCCTGCGTCATGATCAGCGTCTGGCGCTCCTGCACATATTTGCCGAGAGCGTAGATGGAAGCGAGGCTGGGCTGTTTCCATTCGGGTGTCGCTACCGGCTTTAGCCGCCGGCCGTGCCCGTCGAGCGGATCCCACGATTGCGTGCCCGAAGTCCGCGGCTTGCGCGCGGCATTCTCGACGAGATTTCCGTCCGCGTCCTCGTACAGGCCTTCGCCGTAGATGCTCATGGACGAGGCCGTGACGACGCGGCGCACCGGATGATCGATCAGCGCTTCGAAAAGGACCGCCGAGCCGATTTCGTTGACGGAAGTGTAGCGCTCGACCGCATACATGGACTGGCCGACCCCTACTTCGGCGGCCAGGTGAACGACGCTGCCGACGCCTTTCACCGAATGCGCCACCACGTCCTTGTTCCGGATGTCGCCGACGATCAGCTCGGCATCTTCGGGCAAGTCCTCGGGCCGTTCGCGGTTGCCATGGACCTGCTCGATCAAACTATCGAGCACCCGGATCGAGTAACCGCGGCGAAGAAGCTCATTTGTAACCGCACGCCCGATAAAACCTGCACCGCCCGTAACTAGGACCGTTTCTCGCAATTTTCCGCCCTTGTCCTTTGCAAGTACTTGAAACAGCAATAGTGGTATTCAAAGATTATCTCATTGTTTCAGGTGCGAAGCGAAAGAAGAACGTTGATCAGGACGCCCAACTTACTGCCGTTTTTAGTTTAGCTAATCTATGTTAATACCATCAGCTGCCGCTTCTTCTTCATCAACTGATAGCTACAAAGGTTTGTTCCCGAGGCGGTTCGTTCCGCTCTTCATCCGACCAAGGAATCCTGCCGCGTTGCGGTGCAGACATGTTGATGAAGAATGTTCCTCAGGGCAGAGGCGTAGCGGCCCTTGCTCGGGTCTTCGGCAAGCGTCGCCTGCCCAAGGCGGAACGCAACGTAGGCGACACGATAGAATGCGAGCAGTTCGGGACAGACGGTCCGCCCGCCCTGTTCGACAGCGCCAATGAGCGTTTCGCTGTCGCTGCCCGTCAGACCCAACTCGACGATGGCGCCGGCGACGTCCCACGCGACGTCCTGGCATCCGATCAGATCATGGCCGTGGTGATGGTCGAGAGCATCGATCTTGATCAGCCGGCCCGCGGGCGTGCGCAGCCAATTGTCCCGGTCCATCCGGTTATCGGTGCGGACGCGCCTGACGAACCGCTGAAGGCTCGCCGCGCCCGAATGGTTCATGGCCGGCACAGCCTCATCCCCGAACGCGAGAGAGATGTTGCGGCGGCACATTTCGACAAGCTGCTCGATGCTCGCGCCGCCCGCCTCCTCGGCTGGAAACAGGTTCGCTCGCGCAACGATGTATCGCGCAATTTCCGGGATAGGCTTCTCATCCGCCGCCAGAACTCCTGCGCCTTCGCAGCCCCGCTCAATGAGAAAGCCGTGAACGAGGCGGAGCGGCTCGCGCGTGAATCCGGCGGCATGCAGCGCGCGAGCCATTTCGAACTTGCCTTCCCCGATCGTCCCGAGCCCCGCGAACTTGAGATCGTCGGCGGGACCGAGCTGCCCACCGGCCCATGTTCGCACCAGGTCAGCCAGCTTGCCTCCGAAGTCCGCGGGCATCCGCTGCGCTCGCTTCCAGCGTCGGAGATGCGCCTCGCTCGCCTGCCGACCGGGGTTGCCGCGGTGACTTGGCAGAAAAGCGATGCGTTCAATCGGAACGCCACGCTCCTCGAGCCAGTCGGCAACAGCACCGAACGAGCTGCCGGACAAACCGGGCCCTTCGTCGACGATCACATAATGCGCATCGCCGCCGAGGACGTTCTCCGGAAGCTTCACTCGCCGCGCGAACGGATCGCCGAACGGCCGAACAGTGAAAGCTGGAGGTCCGACAAGCGTCGCCGCGACCACCGCACCCAGCGTTGTCCCGATGCTTCGGATCCCGATCACCCGCGGCGGTGCCGACAGCCTCAGCCGTCGCGCTGCTTCTAGGTAAGCTTCTGGATAAACGCCATAGAAGGCGAACCCCTCGGGCTGGCGGAGTTCCACAGTTGCGCTCGCTTGGACCGACGGTACTGACGGCAGCTCGCCAACATCATCGAAGCTGCTGTCCCACGACCGAACGACGGATTGCGCCAGGCGATGAACAAAGGCGCTGAGCACTTGCTCTTCGGACAATCCCGCGTCCGCGAATCCCTGCAGCAACTGCCCGGCGTCGATCAGCGCCCCGACCAGCTTTGCATGCCGATCGATCCCCGCCTGCATACCGCCGATCCGCGTCAGCTGCGCGGCGATCCGGCGCAGCCGCTCGCCCGGATCGGCATTCTCGACATGATCGCCGTAAACCAGCACGGGCTCAGTCGCCGGCCAGGTGCCGGTACGCGATGCAGCCGAACTCATGGTAGGTCGGCGCGATCTTGCCACGCGCTGAAAGCCACTGCGTCCAGCCCTCGTATTGGGCGAAGCTCGGCGACACGGCCTCGCGGCAGTCCTTGGCGTGCGCAAGCGCTTCGAGCGGCTCGAAGCCGAGCTCGACGAGGACGCAAAGCGCGAGAAGCGGAGAGCGTCCGATGCCGCCCTGGCAATGGATCAGCACGCGATTGCCTCGGCCGATATGATCGCGAGCGAATTCCACGCCTCGCTCCAGCATGGCTTGATCAGGCGACATCTGATCCGTCGTCGGAAGATGAAGGAAGTCGATTCCGGCCCCGCGCAGCAGCGGCTCGTCATCGCAATCCTCCTCGCGAAGATCGATGACGGCGCCGATGCAATATGACGTCGCGAGATCGGCCACCTGCTCCACTGGGGGGCAGCCGCCGACCGCAAGATGATCGGTCAGCCAGTGGAAGTCGTAATCGAAGCCCTCTGCTTCCGTCACAGCCTCTTCTTCATCTTCTTGATGATCTTCTTCTTCATCATCCTGCTTATCACATCCGTTACTGTTGTTTCTTACTGAATACTTGCTTGCGCAAAGTTGAAGAAGGGAACAACAAAGCTTCGAAGCGGTTCCCATCGGCATGGCAATTCATTCTCAAGCCGAACCGACCTCCGCATGAAGACGGCAGAAGCAAAACTGCGCGCCGTTCCCCGCAGCGACCTCCAGGAACGCATCGACGCGCTCGCTCCCTGGTTTCACAACATCAATCTCGGCGGCGTGTGGACCGCGCCCGACCATTTTCTCGGCGATTATCCGGGCGCGAAGTTTCGCCGCTTCGAAGGCGGTCTCCCGGACGTTTCCGGACGAACTGTCCTGGATATCGGCTGCAACGCCGGTTTCTA
>CBHTSV010000247.1:0-1826 GCA_966095215.1 uncultured Sphingomonas sp.
GGAGACGAGAGCGGCAGCCCCACGAGCGTCCGCCCGGCAGACCAGCCTGCATAGGCAATCCACAGAGCCGCAAGGACGACGAGCGCCATCCCGAGCACCTGCCTGCCGCCGGCGCCATGCGCCTCGACCCGATTCTCCGACCATTGCTGCCGGTCGAACGTGGGTTCGGCCACCATTTGCTCGGCCGAAAGTTCGAGCGGTTGCTCCTCGGCCGGGCGTGGCGGGAAGGTTCGGGCGCGCTGCGGTGTCGGGTTCATGGCAATGGCAGTTTACCACCTTTGTTAGCGCAAGAAAGCGATTAGAGAGGTGTCGCGGAACTGGTATCGCAAGGGGAGGCGGAATGGCGCTTGGAGCGCTGATCGGGGCCTATCAGGAAGATGATTCCGGCGGACTTCGAGCGCTCCTTCCGCTCGCCGGCCGAAGCTTGCTCGAATATCAGGTGCGTTGCGCGTCGGCCGCGGGCGCTGCGCCGGTCGTGGTAGTCGTCGAACGAGTTCCGCAGGCGCTGCAGGACGCGTTCGAGCGCCTTCGCCTCGACGGCATCGCGGTTTTCCCTGTCAGCGACGTGCAGGAAGCCGTGAGTCGCTTCGAGGCGGGGTCGATGATCCTCCTGATCGGCGACGGTATCGCTCCGCCGGCAGACCTTCTCGCCCAGCTTGCCGAAGACGCAGTGCCGGTGGTGACGACCGTGCCTGATGATGAGTTGCACGCGATGTTCGAGCGCATCGACGGCGAAGCGCGCTGGGCGGGCGTCGCCCTCGTCGACGCGCATTTGCTCGGGTCGACCGCGGCAATCCTGGGGGACTGGGATCTGCAATCGACCTTGCTCAGGCGGACGATCCAGGAAGGAGCGTTGCGCGTGCCCATCGGGGCAGGCGGCGAGCCCATTCTGGCGGAAAATGAGCAGGACCTCGTTCATTTCCAGGACGCGTTGATCGCCGGCTCGCGCGGAGGCCGGACCGATTGGGCGAGCCGGTACATCCTTCCGCCAATCGAAGAAGCCGCGACGACCCAATTGCTCGAGACCAAGGTTCGGCCCGCCTGGCTGATGTGGGCGGCGCTCGCCTACACGATCGGCGGCGCCATCGCGTTCGCCGAGGGTTGGCTCGTGACGGGTCTTGTGCTGCTCGTCCTCTCGACGCCGCTCGACATCGTCGCGAACCGGCTTGGCACGCTACGCCTGCGTCCGCTTCCTTCGAGGATGCTGACCCGCGTGGCGCTATGGCCCGCTGCAGGCATTGCCGTCCTCGCGCTTGGCTGGTGGGAATGGCGGAACTCGAGTGGCTGGGGCGCAATGATAACCGCGACGGGAGCGATTGCCTTCGCCGAGGCGGCGCGCATCGAGAAGGCCAGCTTTCCGATGCCCGGCGAGCACTGGCTGCTGTCCCGCCGCAACGCGATCTTCGCGGCCATTCCCTTCGCCTTCTTCAGTGCCTGGACAGCCTATCTGGTCTTCCTGGCCGCTTATGCCTGTGTCTCATTTTATTACACGCAGCATGCGCGGCACCTCGGAGTTGGTTGACCGCGGGTTAACTCCGCACTGATAAACGAAATGATGCTGCCCGACGAATGGCCAGGAGCTGCCGACGCAGCCGACCAGAACGGACCCGCGCGCTCCGCGGGGCGCGATCGGCTGGCCACCGTCCGCGCCGACTTTTTCCTTCATCCGTCCGAGCGCCTGACGGAGCAGGAACGGGCGCTGATGACGGCCATGCTGCATTGCCTAGTCGGCGATGTTGCCGACGAGCTGCGCGCCGCGCTTCCGCCAGGCTGGGGCGCAGCCAATGACGAGGCCAACGTCGCGCTGGTCAATGACCTTCTCGCCA
>CBHTSV010000248.1:0-8466 GCA_966095215.1 uncultured Sphingomonas sp.
TCTCTACGCGGGCGGCTTGTGGGTCCGTAGCTCGATGGACCCGACGATGCAGGACGCCGCAGCGCAGGCGCTCCGCGACGGTCTTGCCAACTTCGACGGTGCCCGCGGGTGGCGCGATACAGGGCTCAGCGTGGACCTCGAAAGCGACTGGGCGGGCCAGCTCGACCGGGCGCCGGTCGGCACCGGCTTCCCCGACTGGAAGAGGGCAGTCGTTCTCGACAAGAGCGACGGACAGGCGACGATCGGCTTCAAGAATGGCTCACGCGGAACGCTCCCGGCGTCTGCGGCGTCCATGCCGGTGCGCGGAGTCGGCGGGTCGGCCTTCGATGCGCTGAAGCCTGGAATGGTGATCATCGTCAAACAGCTGGGCGCGGACAGCTACGCCCTCCGGTCCATCCCCGAAGTTTCGGGTGGGATGATCGCCGAGGAAGTGCACACCGGCCGGGTCCTCGCCATGCAGGGCGGGTTCGACGTGATCGGCTCAAGCTACAACCGCGCGACGCAGGCGCTCCGCCAGCCGGGTTCCGCCTTCAAGCCGGTCGTCTATGTCACCGCGCTCGAGAACGGAATGACTCCGGCGACGATCGTCGTCGATGCGCCGTTCTGCGTCTGGCAGGGCGCGGGACTCGGCAACAAATGTTTCGTCAATTTCGACAAGCGTTATGCCGGCCCGCACACGATGCGCTGGGGTGTCGAGCAGTCACGCAACCTGATGACCGTCCGCACCGCGTCGGAGACCGGTATCTCGAAGGTAACGGACACGGCACGCAAGCTTGGCGTGGGCGATTTCCCCAATTATCTTTCGATCGCTCTCGGCGCCGGCGAGACGACCGTGCTCCGGCTCGTCAACGCTTATGCGATGCTCGCCAACCAGGGCCGATCGGTCCACCCGACCACGATCGATTATGTCGAGGATCGCAACGGCAAGGTCATCTACCGCACCGACAATCGCTGTGCGGTCATGGGCAATTGCAATGCGCCCGACTGGGACGGGAAGGCGATGCCGCGTCCGCCCAGCCGCACGAAGCAGCTGCTCGATCCGATGGCGGCCTTCCAGATGGTCCACATCATGGAAGGCGTGATCCAGCGCGGCACTGCGACCGTGCTTCGCGATCTCAACCGCCCGTTGTTCGGGAAGACGGGAACGACGTCAGGCCCGACCAACGTCTGGTTCGTCGGCGGAACTCCCGACATCGTCGCCGGAGTCTATATGGGCTACGACCATCCCCGGCCGATGGGCGGCTATGCGCAGGGCGGCAGGATCGCGGCACCTATCTGGAAGCAATGGGCCAAGGTCGCGCTTGCAAACCAGCCGAAGGTGCCGTTCGTTGCTCCAGCGGGAATCCGGTGGGTCCGGATCGACCGCGCTACCGGCAAGAAAGTCTTCGGAGTGTTCCCGATCACCGAGGATCCAAAGTCGCCTGTCATCTGGGAAGCGTTCCAGCCGCAAACCGAGCCGCGGCGCTCTTATCGCCGGTCCGAAGGCAATCCGTATGACCAGCAGCAGCAACAGCAGCAGATCGCCCAATTGCAGGCGCAATTGGCGCAGCGGCGGCAGCAAGCCGGCGTAACGGTTCACCGACCGCGGCCGGTGCCCACCCAACAGGCCGGCTTGCCAACAACGAACACCGTCCAGTAGCAGGCCGGTCCAGCAACCATATAGCAAGCGGCTCCTGCTTGGGCAGGAGTGCAAGCGGAGTTTCAAATGCGCGCCGAAGCGCAGACCCATATCGACCAGATCCAGGCCGCGACAGCTCTGCTTCGCCGGTTCCTCGACTGGGACCGCGCACTGAAGCGTCTCGATGAGCTCAACGCCAGGGTCGAGGACCCGTCGCTGTGGGACGATCCCAAGGCGGCGCAGGAGGTCATGCGCGAGCGGCGGCGGCTCGAGGAGGCCATCGGAGCCACGCGCACGCTCGAGCGCGAGCTCGCGGACACCTCGGAGCTGATCGAGCTCGCCGAGAGCGAGGGCGACGAAGCGTTGGTCGACGATGCCGTCCGCAGCCTGGCGGAGCTCGCCGAGCGGGCCGACCGCGACAAGGTGGCCGCGCTGCTCGCGGGCGAGGCGGACGCCAACAGCGCCTATATCGAGATCAATGCTGGCGCAGGCGGCACCGAGAGCCAGGACTGGGCCGAGATGCTGCTGCGCATGTACACGCGCTGGGCGGAGCGGCACGGCTACAAGGTCGAGAATATCGATTATCACGCCGGCGAGCAGGCCGGCATCAAGTCGGCCACCATCCTCGTGAAGGGGGAGAACGCGTACGGCAATCTGAAGACGGAGAGCGGGGTCCACCGGCTCGTACGGATCAGTCCTTATGATTCCAACGCGCGGCGGCACACGAGCTTCTCGAGCGTCTGGATCTATCCGGAAGTGGATGAGGACATCGATGTCGAGGTCGAGGACAAGGACCTCAGGATCGACACTTATCGCTCCTCGGGCGCGGGCGGCCAGCACGTCAATACGACCGACAGCGCGGTGCGCATCACGCACCTGCCGACCGGGATAGTCGTCGCGTGCCAGAACGAGCGCTCGCAGCACAAGAACCGCGCCTCGGCGATGAAGCAGCTCAAGGCCCGGCTGTACGAGGCCGAGCTGCAGAAGCGCGAGGCGGAAGCCAATGCCGCCAATGCGGCGAAGACCGACATCGGGTGGGGGCACCAGATCCGGTCTTATGTTCTCCAGCCCTATCAGCTCGTCAAAGACCTGCGCACCGGAGTGACGTCGACCTCGCCCGCCGATGTGCTCGACGGCGATCTCGACCGGTTCATGGCGGCTGCCCTGTCGCAAAGGGTGACCGGCGAAACCGTCGAGGTCGAGGATGTCGAATAGACTAGCCGTCATAGCGGCAATCCTCGCTCTAACCGCCTGCCGAGCGCAGCCCGGCGAACCTCAATTCCCGAAGGCGCATCGGCCGGTCGCACCCATCGTCGGCGACACTTTCTCCACGGAAGACGCGCGCGACCGCCTCGGCGAGGCCGAAGAGGTAATGGAGCTTGCCGGCGTGAAGCCCGGGATGTCGGTCGCGGATGTCGGGGCCGGCGAAGGCTATTATACCGTCAGGCTCGCGAGGGCGGTTGGCGCGAAGGGCCGAGTTCTCGCGGAAGATATCCGTCCCGAGATTCGCGACGAGCTCGGCGAGCGGGTGCAGCGCGAAAATCTCGACAATGTGGCGGTGAAGCTCGGGACGCCGGACAATCCAATGCTCCCGGCGGGCTCGTTCGATCGCGTCTTCCTTGTCCACATGTATCACGAGGTGCAGTCGCCGTACGCCTTCCTGTGGCACCTGCGGGACGGGGTGAAGCCGGACGGGCTGGTCATCGTCGTCGACTCGAACCGTGAGATCGAGCGCCACGGGACCCCGCCCGCGCAGCTCAAATGCGAATTCGCAGCGCTGGGCCTCCGGCCGATCCACTTCAGCGTGCTCACGGGCGGTGAAGTCTATTACATGGCATTCCGCCAGGCCGCGCCGAAACCGCAGCCGGAGAAGATCAAGCCGTGTAAGGAATAATCGCCGAATTCACGCGCGGTTCACTCAAATCGGCCCTGTTTGGAGGCGCGGGAGGGCGCCATGCGGAACATCATGATTGCGTTGGCGGGCCTGTTGGCGGCTGCCGGAGCTTCGGTGGCGGCTCCGAAGGATGCGGCTTGCGCGATGACTGACCAGGACCGGGCGTGGGTCGATGGGGCCCTGGCCGCGTCGGACTACATCATGGATCAGCGGCTCCATCTTCCCCGCGTGCCGCATCCCACCATCATTCTCTTCAACGAGCATTGCCGTTTCGAATCTTCGGGTTCGGGCAAGCCCGCCTGGGTCGGGGAAGCGCACTCGGGCAAGATCCGGCTTCAGAAGAACAGCATTCCCGCCCGCATCGTGGCCATGGAGGATTATGACAACCAGACCGGGAGGGAGTTCTTCGTCATGTCGCTTCCATCGATCTGGGAAGCGGCTGGGCTGATGAAGCCGGGCGACAAGGGCCTGACCGCCGTTTTCCTCCACGAGTTTTCGCACAGCCGGCAGAGTCCGGCGCTGAAGCCCGTCATCGACGCCGCGACCGCAAAATATCCGGTCCCGGACTATTTCAACGACGATAGCCTGCAGAAACGTTTCGAAAGCGACCCCGCCTACGTCGCGGTCTACGAGAAGGAAGCAGGCCTGCTCTATCGCGCGGCTGCCGAGCCGGACGTCGCCAAGGCGCGGGAGCTCGCCAAGCAGGCGCTCGACTTGATGGAGGCACGGCAAAAGCGCTGGTTCACCGGCGAGGATGCCATGTGGAAGCCGTGGGACGACATCTATCTGACGATGGAGGGGTTCGGGCAATGGAACGCTTATGCGTGGTTGTCCGACCCGAAGGGCGGCGGAATGACACGCGACGCCGCGCGCGAGAAGATGCGCGGCAAGCGGAAATGGTGGTCGCAGGAGGAGGGGCTGGGTCTTTTCCTGGTGATCGATCGCTTCGTTCCGAATTGGGCCGCCGAGGCCTTCGCCCCTCAACCGAAACTCGGCATGGATCTTCTGCGCGAAGCAGTGACGAAGCCGGCCATTCAGCCAGTCACCTGACCTCTGCGCTTCTCGTTACAGCCAGCCCATTCGCCTGAACCGGGCGTAAAGCCAGAGGCAGATCGCGACGATTGCCGCCAGCAAGACGAAATAGGCGTATTTCATGTGCAGCTCGGGCATGTTTTCGAAGTTCATGCCGTAGATTCCGGCAATGGCAGTCGGGACGGCGAGGATCGCGGCCCAGGCCGCCAGCTGGCGCGTGATCGTTCCCACGCGCTGCTGCTCGATGAGCGTGCTGAGCTGAAACACGGAATTGAGCGCATCGCGAAGGCCCTCCACCCTCAACTGTACCCGGCGGACATGGTCCTGGACGTCGCGGAAGTAGGCGCGGGCGTCGGGTTCGATGCCGGGCAATTCCTGACGCGCGAGCTTCAATGCGACCTCACCCATCGGATCCAGGATCCGCTGTAGCCGGCTAAGCTCGCGCCGAAGCGTGAAGATGTGGGTCACCTGCTCGCGCTGGAGGAAGCTGGTCGCGGCCCTGGACTCCATCTCCAGCACGTCTTCCTCGATGTCGTCGACGAGCGGAGCGTAGCCGTCGACGATGAAATCGAGCACTGCGTGGAGCAAGTAATCGGTGCCTTGCATCAGCAGCTTCGGCGCCTTCTCCAATTGCTCCCGAAGAGCGGTGTGGGCGCGCTCCGATCCGTGCCGCACCGTGATGATATGGCTGTGCCCGACGAAGATTTCCGTCTCGCCATATTCGATCACCTCGCCGTGCAATCGCGCGGTGCGCGCGACGACGAAAAGCTGGTCGCCATAGACTTCAACCTTGGGCAGCTGGTTCGCCTTGATGGCGTCTTCGACGGCGAGAGGATGAAGGTCGTAGCATGACTGCAGCGATTTCATCTCGTCCGGGGTCGGATCGGCAATTCCGATCCAGACGAACTCGGACTTGTTGTCGACGCGATCGAATTTCTCGTCGACCGAGACGCTGCGGACGCGAACGCCGTCGCGATAGAGATATGCGGCAACAACGGCCACAAGCACCTCCTCCGGCTTTGCCGGCGCGTTTTCTAGCAGCGGTAGTGCGGGAAGTCTGTCGCTTTTAGAGCAGGCCGAGACGGCGGAAGCTGGTGCAGTTGCTGCCGGCGAAGACGAGGTGATCGAGCAGTGCGCAATCGATTGCCTCGGCAACTGTCGCCAGCCGGCGGGTGGCCCGGCAATCGGAGTCGCTCGGCGCAGCATCGCCGCTCGGGTGATTGTGGGCGAGCACGATCCCTGCGGTGCCGTGCGCCGCCACGTCCCGGACGATCTCGCTGACGGGGAATGCAGTCCCCGTTTCGTCGCCCTGATGGCGGGACAGATGCAGGCAGCGAGCCTCGTGATCGAGATGCGCGACCCACAGGATTTCGCGACGCGGATCTGAATCCGCAAAGCAACCCGCGAAAAAGGCGCGCGCCGCCGCAAATCCGTCGAGCTTCAGCGGATGTTCGGCACGCTGATACCGCATGGCCGATCACCTACGCACAAGCTGCGCATCGGCCCACTCGAACCGTCTCCGAAATGGATGTCATTTTGGACCTAACGCGAAGCCGTTGGACGTGGCCTTCGTCTTCGTTAGGGTGCGCTCATGCGACAGTATCTCGACCTCATGCAGCGCATCCTCGACGATGGCGTGGAGCAACAGGATCGCACCGGAACAGGGACCCGGTCCTGGTTCGGGACGCAGATGCGTTTCGACCTGGCGGACGGTTTTCCGCTGCTGACGACGAAGAAGCTGCACCTGAGATCGATCATCGTCGAGCTTCTATGGTTCCTTCGCGGCGACACCAACATCGGCTGGCTCAAGGACCGGAATGTCCGCATCTGGGATGAATGGGCGGACGAAAATGGCGATCTCGGTCCCGTTTACGGCAAGCAATGGCGCGACTGGGAGGCGGCCGACGGGAGGCACATCGACCAGATCGCCAATCTCGTCGAGCTCATCCGCAAGGACCCGTATTCGCGGCGGCAGATCGTCACCGCCTGGAATCCGGGCGAGATTTCGAAGATGGCGCTCGCCCCCTGCCATTGCCTGTTCCAGACGCAGGCCGCGGCAGGGCGACTGAACCTCCAGCTCTACCAGCGAAGCGCCGACATTTTTCTCGGAGTGCCGTTCAACATCGCCTCCTATGCCCTTCTCACGCACATGCTCGCGCGTGAGTGCGGGCTGGAGCCAGGCGTGTTCGTCTGGACTGGCGGCGACTGTCATCTCTACTCGAACCATCTCGACCAGGCGCGCTTGCAGCTGTCGCGTGAGCCGCGGCCGCTTCCGCAGCTGGTGATCAAGGATCGGGGGCAGGGGTTGTTCGGATACGAGCCCGAGGACTTCGTCTTCGAGAATTACGATCCGCACCCGCACATTGCTGCCCCCGTCGCCGTCTGACCTCCTCTTGCCGATAACCGTTCAAGCACGCACCTTCGATGGAGCGGTTGCGGTCGAAAGACGTTGGTCCGCCACGAAAAGGAGGATCAAATGCTTCAGAAGATCGTCACCGCAGCTCTGCTCGCCGCAGCGTTAGGCACGGCGGCCTGCAACACCGTCCGCGGCGCGGCCCGCGACGTCAATTCCGTCGCGAACTGCACCGAGAATGCGATTAACGGAGGTGTGTGCTGAATTCGTTCAGCTGCTGGACAAACAGCAGATGCAAAGACCATGGTCGTTCCGCTAGTAGAACGAGGGAGCGATCATGGTCCGTAAACTCATTACCATCACGCTGACGGGCGCCGCGCTTGTGGTCGCCGGGTGCAACACGGTTCGCGGGGCAGCTGCGGACGTGAATTCGGCCGCGAACTGCACTGAAAACGCGATCCACGGCGGTCAGTGCTGAGCTGAGCGCAACGACTGCAACAAAAAGCCCCGCCGGAGCGATCCGGCGGGGCTTCTTTTTGATCAGCTCAGCTGACGACTACTCCTTGAGGTAATCGCCCGCGTCGGCGTCCATGCCGTGGCCCGACGGCGCAACCGACGCCAGCGGATCGGAGTGGATCGCCGCTTCCGGTCCCTGCGCCAGCTCGGCCGCATGCTCCTCGGCCGCGCTGTTCGGAAGGACCAGCGAGTCCTGGAGCTTGCGATGCGCCGCGCGCAGCGCCGTGTCGCGCGCCGTGGCGGCGACCCGCAGGCGGTTCATGCCCGCGCCCGTTCCGGCCGGGATGAGGCGCCCGACGATCACGTTCTCCTTGAGGCCCATCAGTGTGTCGGTCTTGCCCTGGACGGCCGCCTCGGTGAGGACTCGAGTCGTCTCCTGGAACGAAGCCGCCGAGATGAAGCTGCGGGTCTGCAGGCTCGCCTTGGTGATGCCTAGCAGCACCGGCTTGCCTTCGGCCTTCTTCTGCTTCTTCTCGAGCCTGGAGTTGATCTCGTCCATCTCGTCCCGATCGACCTGCTCGCCCGGCAGCAAAGTGGTGTCGCCGCTCTCCGTGATCTCGACCTTCTGCAGCATCTGGCGAACGATCACCTCGATGTGCTTGTCGTTGATCTTCACGCCCTGCAGCCGATAGACCTCCTGGATCTCGTTGATGAGATAAGTGGCAAGCGCCTCCACACCCATCACGTTCAGGATGTCGTGCGGCACCGGGCTGCCGTCCATCAAGAGGTCGCCCTTCTGGACGTAGTCGCCCTCCTGCACGGAGATGTGCTTGCCCTTCGGGATCAGGTACTCGCGCGATTCCTCCGAGGCATCCTCCGGCACCACCACGATGCGGCGCTTGGTCTTGTAGTCCTTGCCGAACTCGATGCGGCCCGGGATCTCGCTGATGATGGCGAAGTCCTTGGGCTTGCGCGCCTCGAACAGCTCGGCCACGCGCGGCAGACCGCCGGTGATGTCGCGGGTCTTCGACGACTCGCGCGGGATACGCGCGAGCACGTCACCCGCCTTCACCTCGGCCCCGTTCTCCACCGACAGGATGGCGTCGACCGACA
>CBHTSV010000249.1:0-8245 GCA_966095215.1 uncultured Sphingomonas sp.
CTCGCTTGCCCCCGCGGACGATCTCCAGCGGGACGCGCGAACCGACCGGCGTGTTGGCGATCAGGTAGGAGACGGTCTGGTCCGGTGTGACCTGCTGGCCGTTCACCTTGAGGATCACGTCCGTCTGCTGCAGGCCGGCGCGGGCAGCCGGGCCGCCCGGGACGACCGAGCGCACGATCTCGCCGCTGTCCTTCGGCAGGCCGAGCGAGGCCGCGATGTCTTCCGACAGCGGCTGCAGGCCGACACCGAGATAGCCGCGCGAGGGGCGCTGGCCCTTCATCAGCGAATCGATCACCGGCTTGGCCGCCTCGGCGGGAATGGCGAGGCCGATGCCGACGGAAGCTCCCGTCGGCGAGATGAGCGCCGAGTTGATTCCGATGACGTTGCCGTTGAGATCGAACATCGGGCCGCCGCTGTTGCCCATGTTGATGGCCGCATCGGTCTGGATGTACCGGTCGTAGGCGCCTACGCCCGTGATCCCGCGGTGGAGCGCGGAGATGATGCCTGCGGTAACCGTGCCGCCGAGGCCGTAGGGGTTGCCGATCGCGAGGACCCAGTCGCCGACGCGCTCCTTCGTGCTGTCGCCCCAGTTCACGTACGGCAGGTTGCGCCCGTCGATCTTCAGGAGCGCCAGGTCCGACGTCTCGTCGCGGCCGATGATTCGCGCGGTATATTCCTTCCGGTCGGTCGTGATCACCGTAACCGTGTCCACGGTGCCGCTTCCGGTCAGGCCCTGCACCAGATGGTTGTTGGTGACGACATAGCCGTCCGGCGAAATGATGAAGCCGGACCCGAGCGAGCCCGCTTCGCGAGTCCGCGGCTGAGCCTGCCCCTGGCCTTGGCCGCTCGGCGGGAGCGTCGGGTCGAAGCGGCGGAAGAACTCTTCGAAGGTATCCGATTGCGTTTTGACCGGCACTCGCTGTTTGGTTGAATTGTTCACGACCGCGGGCTGAAGCTTCGCGGCGAGATCGGCGAAGGAGATCGGCGCGCCCTTGGGCGGCATTGCGGCAGGCGCGTTCTGCGCGATCTGGGCGCCCGCCTGCCCCGTGGCGAGCGAGAATGCGGTTCCCCCCAGAAGCAGGGCCATTGCGACCCCATAGGCGTAGCGCACTTTTCCGGACTCCTTCGAGATCATGGATACTCCATCAATTGGGTCGAGACGCAAGGCGCTAATCGCCTCCCGGCATGAATGCTTTTTGAACGGGAAAGTTTAGCGCGAACGTCCAGCGAATTCCTTCAGATAGTCATTCTGCGGCGACAGGACGATGGTCGTCGGAGCGGGCGGGTTTCTCGGGTCAGCGCCGACAAACGTCGTCCGGTAGCTCTGCATCGCGCGGTAGAATTCGTAGAATTCGGGGTCCTTGCCGAAGCTGGCTGCGTACGTGCGGGCCGCGTCGGCATCCGCCTGGCCCTGGATGATCTGGGCCTGCTTCAAGCCTTGCGCGCGGATTGACTGCGCCTCCTGCAATCGGGCGGTGCGCATGCGGTCGTACGCCGACTGGAGCGGTGTCCCATCCGGCAGGTCCGTCTTCTTGATGCGGACGTCGATCACCTCGGCGCCATATTGCCGCGCGATCCGGTTGAGCGAGGTCCGGACGCTGTCCATGATGCCCTGCCGTTCCGGCGTGAGCAGCGACGCAAAGGAGACTTTGCCAAGCTCGTTGCGCACTTCAGATCCCAGGATCGGACGGAGCTGGTCCCGCAGCTGGTCCTCGGTGCGTGCGCGGACGTACATCAGCTGCGGATCGACGATGCGATATCGCGCGAAGGCGTCGACCTCCAGCCGGCGCTGGTCGGTCGAGAGCACCTGCTGGCGCTGCATGTCGACGTCCTGGACGCGCTTGTCGATCCACACGAGCTGCTCGGCGATCGGGATTCGCCAGTTGATTCCCGCGCCGACCGCTCCGATCGGCTTGCCGCGCTCATAGTGGTTGTAGACCCGCACCGGCTTGCCGAAGCGCACGACCACCGCCTGCTTCGTCTCAGGGATGATCGGGAAAGCGCTCAGCAACAGGAACAGCAGGATGAAGCCCGTCACTGCGGAAAGAATCGGGCGATGGCGAATGAAATCGGTCATTGCGCCGGCTCCCTCGGCGGCTGCGACTTCTGGACCTGCGGCAGCGGCAGGTAGGGCGTGACCCCGGGCGCTTCGACGATGGTCTTGTCGACCTTCGAGAGCACCTGCTCCATCGTCTCATAATACATGCGGCGGCGGGTGACCTCGGGCGCGAGCTTGTACTGCTCGTAAACCTTGTCGAACGCGGTGGCCTGGCCTTGCGCCCTTTGTCCGAGCTGAAGCGCGTAGGCGTTGGCGTTGTTGATAGAGGTTTGGGCGTCCTGCTGGGCCGCGGTCACTTCCTTGAAGGCGTCGTTCACCGCGTCCGGCGGGTCGGCCTGCTTGATGGCGATGCCCTGGATCTGGACGCCCGAACGGTATCCGTCGAGGACCCGCTGCATGAGCTGCGTGACCTGCGCCTCGATCTCGGCGCGCTTGTCACCCATCGCGTCATTGAGGGTGACCTGGCTGACCACCGCCCTCATGGCGCTTTCGGCGACTTCACGGATCGTCTCGTCCGGCTGCGCCATCTGAAACAGGTACAGCTCCGGGGTGCGGATATTCCAGCGGACCGAATAAGCGATGTCGAGCAGGTTCTGGTCGCCGGTCAGCATGAGGTCGTCGCTATTCTCGGACCCGAGATCGACCGAGCGGATATTCTCGACGTCGACCTTCTGCACGCGATCGATGGGCGACGGCAGCGTGAACCCGACGCCCGGGCCCAGAGTATAGCTGTAACGGCCGAAGCGGGTGACCACGCCGCGCTGCCCCGGCGCGACGCTGTGGAACGACGTCCCGACGAGCCACAGCACAAGGATTGCCACGACAATCCAGGCGACGATCGATCCGGTCGGACGGCCAGGGAGCCCGCCGCCTCCGCCGAAGCGCGCGCGGCTGCGCCTGAACAGCTCGTCGAACGAGCTGACGTTGCCGCCCGGAGCGATGCCCGTCCGCCGCTTGCGCGGGCCGGATTCGCCCCAGGGACCGCTGCCTCCGCCGTCGTTCGACGGCGGCTCTTCGTCGCCGCCTCCCCTGGGCCCCCTGGCACCCTGCGTGTGGGCTAAACGCCGGCCACCGCGCCCACCCCACCCCAGAAAACCAGTCATGCGCGAACATATAGGGGGGAGCCAAAGCGAAAAATAGTGGCAAGCGGCGGCGCGCCCCCTATGTGCGGAAGCGCATGGTCACGGACGAGCTGCAGCAGCTGGACAGCCTGCCTCACTCCGACCGAGTGCGGTCGGCCAAGGTGAAGGGCGGAATCGCGATGATCATCGCCGACGCGACCGGCCTTGCCGAGGCCGAGCGCGAGGCGCTCGAGAGCGAGCTGCGGTCGGCTGCCGAACGAGCTCCGGGGGTCACGCAGGCGAAGGTCGCTCTCACGGTGTCGGAGCCTTCCCGCAAGCTCATCGCAATCGGCAGCGGCAAGGGCGGTGTGGGCAAGTCCACCGTCGCGGCGAATTTGGCGATCGCGCTCGCAAGAGCCGGTCACAAGGTCGGGCTGATCGACGCCGATATCTATGGCCCTTCGCAGCCGACCATTCTTGGAACGGACGCAAAGCCCGAGGCCCAGGACGACCGCCTGATCCCGGTCGAGGCACACGGCCTAAAGTTCCTGTCGCTGGGTCAGCTCGTGTCGCCCGGGCATGCCCTTGCTTGGCGCGGGCCGATGGCGACGGGCGCTCTCGCACGGCTGGTCGAAGCCGATTGGGGCGACGCGGAGCTTCTGCTGGTGGACCTCCCGCCGGGCACGGGGGACGTGCAATTGTCGCTGATCCAGCGCTCGCGACCCGAAGGCGCGGTGATCGTCTCGACGCCGCAGGATCTGTCGCTGATCGACGCCCGGCGCGCCGTCGACCTGTTCCGCAAGACCAGCGTGCCGGTGCTCGGGATCATCGAGAATATGGCGACCTACACCTGCCCGAATTGCGGCGAGGAATCGCACCCGTTCGGCACCGGCGGAGGCGAAGCTGCGGCGGCAGACATGGGCGTGCCGTTCCTCGGGCGATTGCCGCTGTCGCTCGCAATCCGCGAGGCATCGGACGCGGGGCGTCCGCCGGCGGCGTCCGGAGGCGAAGGCGCCGAAGCCTTTGCCGCAATCGCGCGGCAACTGCTCGAAAGCCTGGAAACTCCGGTCCACTGAGCCGTTTCCGTCGCATGCCTCTTACCAGTGACGAGGACATTGCCGAGCTGCTGACGAACGCGCGGACGATCGCGGTAGTCGGAGCCTCGGACCGGCCGAGCCGACCGTCATACGGCGTGATGAGGTTCCTGCAGGACCACGGCTATCGGGTCCTCCCGGTGAACCCGCAGATCACCGGGGAGCATGTGCTCGGTGAATATGTCTGGCGCGAGCTCGCCCAGATCGGAATTCCGATCGACATCGTGGACATCTTTCGCCGCCCAGAAGCAGCGGGCGAAGCGGTCGACCAGGCGATCTTCGTCGGCGCCAAGGCTGTGTGGATGCAGATCGGAGTGATCAACGAGGAAGCCGCGGCACGAGCGGAGGCGGCCGGCCTCAAGGTCGTGATGGACCGCTGCCCGAAGATAGAAATACCGCGATTGGGCCTCCGTCCCATTCCGGAAAAGGCAGAACAACCAACGGCTTGACAGCATAGTTAATGAGGCAGAAGCATTAGCGCCGGAGCTTCCGGCTCGCCGCTGGAGGCGTCGCGAGAAAACGCGGATTTCTCGTGTTTTTGAGAGGGGGTTCACATGAAAGCGTTGCGTCGAGTCGCGCTTGTAGCGGGTACGGCTGTTCTCGCACTCACTCCGGCAAGCGCCAATCATAGCTGGGGCGGCTACCATTGGGCACGCACGTCCAATCCGTTCACCGTCAAGCTTGGTGACAATGTCAACACCGGCTGGGATTCATATCTTGCTGCTGCGAGCTCCGACTGGAGCAAGTCCACCGTGCTCAACACGACCGTTGTCGCGGGCTTGGCGACTAACAAGAGATGCCGGGCAACGAGCGGTCGAGTGGAAGTCTGCAACGCGTCATATGGCTTCAACGGCTGGCTCGGTGTTGCGAGCATCTGGCTCCAGAGCGGAACCACCCACATCACCCAGGGCACGGTGAAGCTGAACGACAGCTACTTCAACACCGCGACCTACAACAAGCCGGAGTGGCGTCAGATGGTGACGTGCCAGGAGGTCGGCCATACGTTCGGTCTCGACCACCAGGATGAGAATTTCAACAATACCAATCTCGGCACCTGCATGGATTACACCAATGATCCGACAGGGAAGGCGGGGACGAACGGCAACTTGGCCAATACCAGCCCGAACCAACATGACTATGATGAGCTGGACACGATCTATTCGCACCTCGATTCATCGACAACGCTCTCCGCATCGACGAACTTCGGCATCCGGCAGGTCGGACAGAGGCCGCCGAGCGCAGGAGGCTCGAGCGAAGACGATTCGGGTCTGAGCCCGGCTGAATGGGGCCGCGCGATCCACACCGATTCTCTCGGACGCCCCGATATGTTCGTGAGGGATCTCGGCGCAGGCGGGCGGATATTGACTCACGTACTCTGGGCGCTCGACGCGCACACTCGCTAGGAACTGCGTGACGGCGGCAGTCATTACCAAAATATGGCTGACTGCCGCCGCTATTCGCTTGTGATATTGGCAACCGCTGCACTGCTAATCGGGTGCGCCAAGCAGCCGGCGGCGTCCCCTGCCGTGCAGCAGCAGCCGGCGTCGATTCTCGTAAGCTCCAGTCCGGTAGCCGGTTCAACGGTCCGAGCGCCGGTCGACGAACTCAAGCTTCATTTCAATCCGCCGGCGCGGCTGGATGAGCTGACGGTCAGCGGCCCCGACGGAACGATGCCAATGATGGTTCACGCGGTTGGCGAAATATCAGATTACACGGCCCCGCTGCCGGGCCTTGCGCCGGGCGCCTATACGGTGAATTGGCGCGCCGGTTCCGGAGGCCGCGAATATCGCGGCAGCTTCGGGTTCACCGTTCGGTAGCATCGCTCGATCAGGCAGCCGGCCTTACTTCGCTCACCAAAAAAGGTTGTGCGCCGCACTGCCGCTCGAACCGTCCATAATAGCCCGTCGCCAGATCGGACCATTGAACGGGCTGACCCATGATGACGAATTCTTCGCCGACTACGATCCGCTGCTCGGTTTTCGCCGGCTGATGGAAGAAGACGGATATGCCGTTGAACGTGCTGCCGACGGGCCAGACGGGCAGGAAGTGCTGCTTCGTTTCTTCATTGCGGAAGAGCAGGCAGCCGCCTTCGTACATCAGGCTGCCGGTCAGCGACGCCGTGGTCACATCCCGGTACGGCGCGATTGCAAGTTCCTGGGGCCTCAGCGGACGCAGCCCATTGTGCGCGCAGGCCTGCAACAGCATCAGTGCCGCAATCACCCCTTTACGCATACGCCGCTCCCATCCAACGCACGGGCAACGCGGCGCTCGACGGACCTGTTCCTGCGAGTCACGCGTTCTTTCGTCGCAAGATGATCGAGCTGATGTTGGCGTTGATGGCTCATCCGGCCGTGCCCGAGACGAAAGCGCACGCGCTGCAGCTATGCCGCCCCAGGCTCGAGCGAAGCGCCGGCGGCGAGATCCAGGCGATCGACGTGCGGTCCGAGCGCAGCACCCGTTCCGGCCTCGTCATCACCGGCCGGTTGACGGCTTTCCTCGGAATGGGCGCACCGCCGCCGGGCTCCGCGAGCACGCACCACCTGATCCGCGCCGATTTCACTTATGTCTGCGAAGTTCGCGCCGGACGCGTTCGTTATGCTTCGGCCAAGCCAACCCAATAAGTAATGAAGCCGACATTTACCTGAAATCATGCGACAATTTTGCGACAGGTCCAGAACCTTCGCACAATTTAATGTTACGGCTGATTGCAATTCACGAATTCGCTGCCAGCCTCCCGAATCCTGCTCGGGCAGGAATAAGGAGGGAAATACATGAGTTTAGGTAAATGGGGGCTGGCCGCCCTCGGATTTGCGCTGAGTATTGTAAGCGTAAGTCCTGCTTCAGCCGACACAGTGCAATTGGAGCGCAGCGGCAATTCCTATCACGCGGCTGTTTGCCCGCGCGGCAATCCGTTCGGAACTGCTCGCTGCCATGCGCATGTCGTCACCGACGCGCGCGGAAATCCGCTGAACGGCAAGAACCCGGCGGCTCCGCTGGCGGCACCGGCGGGCTACGGTCCAGCGGATCTGCAATCGGCGTACGGCACGACAGGCGTGACCGGCACCGGAACTCCGACGATCGCGATCATCGATGCCTATGGCTACAGCAATGCCGAGTCCGATCTGGCGACTTATCGTGCGCAGTACGGCTTGCCGGCCTGCACGACCGCGAACGGCTGCTTCAAGAAGGTCGACCAGCGCGGCGGAAGCAAATATCCGCGCATGGATACGGGCTGGGCCCAGGAGCAGGCGCTCGATCTCGACATGGCGAGCGCGATGTGTCCCAACTGTCACATCCTTCTCGTGCAGACCGACACGAACAGCTTCACCAACCTGATGGCGGGCGTCGACTATGCGAAGACGGTTCCGGGCGTGAGGGCGATCTCCAACAGCTATGGCGGCACCGACTCGTCGTCGATCGCGGCCTATGATTCGCACTACAGCGCCACCAACATCGCGATCACGGCAAGCACCGGCGACAGCGGCTATGGGGCTCAGTTTCCGGCGGCTGCGCCGGGCGTCGTCGCGGTTGGCGGCACCAGCCTTCGCGCCGGCGGCGGAACCCGCGGCTGGACCGAGACGGCCTGGAGCGGAGCAGGCAGCGGCTGCGGGCTCTCCCACGCCAAGCCGAGCTGGCAGAACGGCGTGACCGACGCCTGCGCCGGCCGCATGGAAGCGGACATCTCGGCGGTCGCGGATCCCAACACGGGCGTCGCGGTCTATGGGCCGAGGAGCCGCACCACTTCCGGCTGGATGGTCTTCGGCGGAACGAGCGCCTCGGCGCCGCTCGTCGGAGCGATGTTCGCTCTCAGGAACGGCAGCATCAACGCCGCCTCGTCGATCTACTCGCATACGTCGAACCTCAACGACGTGACCAGCGGTCGCAACGGCACCTGCCCCGTTTCCTACTACTGCAATGCGGGCACGGGCTACGACGGCCCCCCCGGCCTCGGCACTCCGAACGGCCTTACTGCGTTGAGCAACTGACCGCTCGACACAACGCACGCGGGCTGCCTTGCGCAGCCCGCGTTG
>CBHTSV010000250.1:0-3497 GCA_966095215.1 uncultured Sphingomonas sp.
ATGACCTTCGCCATGGTGAAGGTCTTGCCCGAGCCGGTGACGCCCAGGAGTACCTGGCTCGCTTCGCCATTCTCGCCGATGCCCTCGACCAGCTCCCGGATCGCGGTCGGCTGGTCGCCGGCGGGTTCGTAATCGGACACCAGCTTGAAGAGCTTCCCGCCCTCCGCCTTGTCCGGCCGCGCCGGCTTGTGCGGGACGAAGGTCTCGGCGGTCTCCGGCTCGGCGAGGCTGGTTCGGATTTGAATCGCCATCGGCGGCTATATGGTCGCGTCAAATGGATGGAACAACCGGAGAACGATGCTGGCTGTGCGGCCGGCCGCGCGGGCGCGTCGTCGAGTATCACCACCCGGTGCCGAAGAGTCGCGGCGGTCGCGAAACCGTTCCGATCCATCCGATCTGCCATCGCACGCTGCACCGGATATTCTCGAATGCGGAGCTCGCGATTTTTGGCGACAGCACGGCGGCGATCAGGGCCGATCCCCGTGTCGGCCGGTTCCTCGCATGGATCGCAAACAAGGACCCCGACTTCCATGCCCCTACGCATCGCAGACGATGATGACGCGTTGGCGTAGGCAATGACCGCTGTTCCAGTCCTGCTCAATCGTGGCGGGGGCGCCATAGCCGCGGACGCAGAGATCGCGGCCAAAGTCGCCGACGCGCTGAAAACGGCTGGCATCGATGCGCAAGTCGAGCTGATCGATGGCGGCGATTGCGAGGTTCGCTGCCGCGCAATTGCCGAGCGAGGCGATCCGCTGCTGATCGTGGGCGGCGGCGACGGGACCGTCAGCGCCGCCGCATCGGCGCTCATCGGGACCGGGACACGCCTCGGAATACTGCCGCTCGGGACTCTCAACCATTTCAGTCGCGATCTCGAAATTCCGCTGGACCTGAACGAGGCTGCGAAGCTGATCGCCGCAGGCGCCGACCGTGATGTCGACGTCGCCGAGATGAACGAACATATCTTCATCAACAACAGCGCGATCGGCCTCTATCCGCTAATGGTCGTCAGCCGCGACCTGCAGCGAAAGCGCCTCGGCCGGAGCAAGCGGCTGGCGATGCTGGTCGCCTCCGTGCGGACTCTCGCGCGCTTCGGTCACCAGCGGCTGAAGCTCACCGTCAACCAGCAGAGCGCCCGCGTGGACACGCCTTTGCTGTTCGTGGGCAACAACGATTATCGTCTCGACCTGGGCGCCCCGGGCCGCCGCGAAAGCTTGGACCGCGGGCAGCTCTGCGTCCTGCTGATGCGCAACAAGACGCGCCGCGGCTTCTTTGCCGCGATCATCAGGGCATTGCTGAACCGGACTCGGCGCGACGACATGGTCCGCCTAGACGGCGTCGAGCGGCTTCGCGTCGACAGCCACCGCTCCCAGCTCCCCGTCTCGCTCGACGGCGAAGTCGTCCGGGCCGTCCCGCCGCTCGACTATCGGATCCGCAAGAAGGCGCTGCGGGTGATCGCGCCCGAGCGCGCCACGTCCTCGCCGGAACCGTAACGGCCCGACTTTGTTGGCGGCGTGGAACGTTTGGGCGCTGCGGTGGCGACAAGGCCTTACCAGAGACTGTCGGAAAGGACTCGCGGGCGCGGGATCAGGGTCGCGGGCTTCGCCATTATCCTGCTCGGCGCCGGCGCTGCCCTGCTCCCGGTCGAGAAGGGCATTTCGTCCGACGTCCTCGGCGCGATGCTCGTCGCCGCGGGTCTGATCGAGCTGGTCGCCGGATCGCTTCGAACGCAGGTGAGGGAACTCGCAATGGCCGCCGGCGGAGTGACGGTGCTGGCGGGCTTGCTGTTCATCATCAACCCGGAGACGCAATTCTTCCCCACCGTTTGGCCCGTCGTCGGGTGGCTTGTTATGCGCAGCCTGATCCTCGGCTATGCGAGCACCCATTCGCACGGCTCGGTGCGCACCTGGATGGGCCTTTCGGCGGGAATGGACCTCCTGCTCGCCATCCTTCTCATCGCGGGCCTTTCGATCGCGGCGATCATCGTCAGCATCTTCGGACCGACGCCGCCGCTTATCGCCAGTTTCTCCTGGATCCTTGCCGCGAGTTTCGTCGTGAACGGCCTGATGCTGCTCGAAGTGGCGAGTAGCGAGCGGGAGCCGACAAGCTGAGCCATTTGGCTGCTCCAGGTTAGTGTTTGGAGCGTTTCCCGAAGCTTAAAATTATCGCCCCATGGACGTCAGAGTCGGCACTCTTCCCGTGAGCGCTTTCATCGCGCTCGTCCTCGCGGTCCTGCTCATTGGAGCCGGCGTCTTCCTCTACAGACGCGGCTACGTCCGCAGCCGCGCCGCGCTGGTTGCGATCGCGATCCTCATCGCCCTTCTGGTCGTCTGGGGAATGGGCCCCGGAGTCGCGCCCACGTCCTGAGATCTCCGGTTCGAGAGGTGGACGAGAGCGAATAGCGCTCCTATCGCGACGCGCGACTTTCAGGAGATTCTTTCGCCTTATGAACCGCGCCGATCCTGCCGCCCCGTCCGCCCTCGATCGCGTGCTTGTCCTCGAGATGGTGCGTGTCACGGAAGCTGCCGCCATCGCCGCGTCGGCCTGGATCGGCCGCGGGGACAATGACGCGGCAGATGCGGCTGCCGTCGAGGCGATGCGAATGGCGCTGAACGAGCTTCCGCTGTGCGGGACCGTGGTCATCGGCGAAGGTGAGCGCGACGAGGCGCCGATGCTCTACATCGGCGAGAAAGTCGGCTGCGCCCAGGACACGGGCACGGAGATCGACATTGCGCTCGACCCGCTGGAAGGCACGACGATCACGGCCAATGCCGGTCCGAACGCGCTTGCGGTGCTCGCCATCGCGGAGAGCGGATGCCTGCTGAACGCGCCGGACACGTATATGGAGAAGCTGGCAATTGGTCCCGGCTATCCGGAAGGCACGATCGACCTCAGCAAGTCGCCGGCCGAGAACATCCGTGCGATCGCCGCAGCGAAGGGCGTAGCGCCGAACGAGATTATCGCCTGCGTACTCGACGGGCCGCGCCTCGCGGAGATCATTACCGAGCTTCGCGAGCTCGGCTGCGGGATCAAGCTGATTCCCGACGGCGACGTCGCAGGAGTGATTGCCACGGCTGACCCGGACACCGGCATCGACGTCTACATGGGCACGGGCGGAGCGCCGGAGGGCGTGCTGGCAGCGGCGGCGCTGCGCTGCGTCGGCGGGCAGATGCAGGGCAAGCTCGTCTTCCGCAACGACGACGAGGTCGCCCGCGCCCACCGCTGGGGCATCGAGGATCTCGAGCGCATCTATGATCTCAAGGACATGGCGAAGGGCGACTGCATCTTCGCGGCGACGGGCGTAACCGACGGGTCGCGGCTCGAGGGCGTGCACCGGCGCAAGGGCTGCGTCACGACCGAGAGCATCGTCATGCGGGCTTACTCGGGCACGGTGCGCCGCGTGCGGACCGAGCATCGAAAGGGCGCTTGAAGAGTCCTGCGACCGGCCTGATAAGCAGCTGATGGGGCGGGAAGATTTTGCGTGCGGCGTGGCGAGTTCG
>CBHTSV010000251.1:0-2669 GCA_966095215.1 uncultured Sphingomonas sp.
GGACCCTTCACCCATTGCAAGAGCGCGCGGTCCTCGGCCTTAGGGTTGTCGATCAGGTGGACCGCCGCTTCGATCAACTCGCCGACATTGTGCGGCGGGATGGACGTCGCCATTCCGACCGCGATGCCGCTGGCGCCGTTGGCGAGCAGGTTGGGGAAGAGCCCCGGAAAGACCTCCGGCTCCTCCTCCTCGCCATTGTAGGTGGGCCTGAAGTCGACCGTGCCCTCGTCGAGGCCGGCCATCAGCTGGATGGCGACCGGCGTCAGCCGTGCTTCCGTGTAACGGTAAGCGGCCGCGTTATCGCCGTCGATGTTGCCGAAATTCCCCTGGCCGTCGACGAGCGGGTAGCGGAGCGCGAAATCCTGCGCGAGGCGGACCATCGCATCATAGACACTCTGGTCGCCGTGCGGGTGGTACTTGCCAATGACGTCGCCGACGACGCGCGCCGACTTCTTGTAGGCGCCGCCGGGATCCAGCCGAAGCAGCCGCATCGCCCAGAGCAGCCGCCGATGGACGGGCTTCAGGCCATCGCGAACGTCCGGAAGCGAGCGCGCGGTGATCGTCGAGAGCGCATAGACGAGATAGCGTTCGGAGAGCGCGGCATCGAACGGCGTTTCGATGACGGAGGAAATATCGGTTTCAGGCATGGACCGTGACTAGCAAGCCGGCACGGCGGCTGCCACGATGAAGATGCCTGCGATGCGCTAGGACTCTGCCTGCCCAACCAGCATTGTTGGACAGAATCTCCAAATCGGATGGGAGCTATGCCTATTCGGCTGCTTCGGCGGCCGAGCCTTCCGGAAAGCCCCAGCCGCCGTCATGCTCCTCAAGCGCCTTCTGCATCTCGGCGATCAGCCATTCGCGGAAACGCTTGATCTTGGGCACGAGCCGCCGGTCGGTGGGATAGACCAGCCAATAGGCCCAGCCCCGGGTCGACACCCTGTCCGGGAACGGCACCATCAATCGCCCGCTCGCCACGTCGCCCTTCCAGAGCAGCGGCGTCAGCAACGCAAAGCCCTGACCCGCCATGGCCGCATGGCCTTCGTTGGCCTGATTCTCGAGACGGATGCCGGGCCTGCGCAGCACGGATTCATCCGCGGGCACGCCATTGTCGGCGAACCATTGCTGCCACCAGTCGTCGCTCGGATTGATAAGGTTTTGCGCCGGCATGTCGTCCGGCTCGATCGCCCGGCCCAGCTTCCGCTCGACCTCCGCGATGCACCCGGGGCTCGCCATCGGAGTGAAGGCCGACGGGAAGAGCTCGTGATGGTCGAGGCCTTCCCAGCCGCCGCGGCCCGCGCGGATCGCGACGTCGGCATCGCCGGCGCGAAGATCGCAAACTTCATTGCTGGTCGTCATCCTGACGGCGAGGTCGGTATGCTCCATCTGGAAACCGCCGAGGCGCCATGCCAGCCACGTGTTCGCGAAGGTGTGCGTCGTGGTGATCGTCAGCAGGGATTCGTCCTCCTGCCGATGGCTGGCGAAGGCGGCCTCGATCGAGTCGAAGGCGCTCGACAGCGCGGGAAGCAATCGGGCCCCGAGCGGCGTCAGCTTCACGCGGCCCTTTTCGCGTACGAACAAGGGCGCTCCGAGCCGCTCCTCCAGGCTCTTCACCTGATAGGAGACGGCCGCCTGCGTCATTCCGAGCTCGGCCGCCGCGCCGGTGAAATTCTCGGTCCGTGCAGCGGCTTCGAACGCCCTCACGGCTGCCAGTGGAGGCAAGCGTCGCATCGCCGACGTTGATAAGCAGGATTTATGGTTTCTGTCGAGCGTTTGATTGGCGAAACAGACCTCCATTTCATAGATAGCGTCCAAGCCGCCGGTGAGGAAAACTGCCCCTCCCCTCCAGCCCCCACCGGCGGCCAAACAACAGGAAGGAAACCCGCGCCATGACTTATGGCCACAGCACCCGTCTGCCTGACGGAAACGCCGCGGTGCAGCGGGCCCTGGACAGGGCGTCCGGCACCTGGGGTGGATACCAGGCCTGGAGGCTTCTCGATGCGGAACGCCGGCTGGCGCTCGTCGAGGAAGCACTCAACCCGGCCAATGACCTGATCGACGATTTTCCGATCGCCTTGTGATCGGGAAGAAACAGGAAAGGATCGTCACCATGGTGGATGAGATCTACGACCGGCTTTACCAGGACAGCCGCGGCGAGCTGAATGCCGCGATCAACGGTGCATTCGCCCGTCTCGGCCGTGCCGTCAGCAACGCCTTCAATGTACTGCAGCGGATCGAGTACGACTCCCCCTGGACCGCGAAAGCCAAGCGCGTCCGCTGCAACTAAGTCCCCCCTGAGGAGCGCGGACTAGCACGCACCGCGCTCCTCGCCTATATCCGCCGCTTCTTCCCACTGCCGTTGGAGTGAAGCGCGACCGTGTCCCGCCGCCGCCAGATTTATGAGGGCAAGGCCAAGATCCTCTACGAGGGTCCGGAGCCCGGCACGCTCATCCAATATTTCAAGGACGATGCGACCGCGTTCAACGCGCAGAAGCGCGGCACGATCAGCGGCAAGGGCGTCATCAACAACCGCATCTCCGAGCATATCTTCACCTCGCTCGCCGCGATCGGGGTGCCGACGCACTTCCTCCGCCGCCTCAATATGCGCGAGCAGCTGATCCGCCAGGTCGAGATCATCCCGATCGAGGTGGTGGTCCGGAACGTCGCCG
>CBHTSV010000252.1:0-2398 GCA_966095215.1 uncultured Sphingomonas sp.
GGCATGATCCATGGCGTAGAAGTCCTTCAGCGCCTGCTCGACTGCCTTGTGGCCGACGTAAGTTCCGTTGAGCACGCGGCTCCCGGTCGTCCCCGACCCGAAGTCGTCGAGCGCCTGCTTGCCCGACGCGACCACGTCCGGGTCGAAGGTCATGCCCATGTAATTGTAGGTGCCGAGCAGGATCGTCCGGCGGCCGTTGCAGATAGCGACCGTCGGGCTTTCGACCTTCTCCATGACCAGGTTGAACGGGTCGGTGAGGCCGGTTTCGAGGAGCGCCGTGCGCTGCTCGATCAACGGGTCGAACTTGGAGAAGAGGTCGGTCACGCCTTCAGCCGTTCGAGAGCATCGACGAGCTGGCCGACGGTCTCGATCTCGGCCTGCATGTTCATCGTGATGATGACGTCGAACTCATCCTCGATGTTGGCGACGAAATCGAGCACCGTGAGGCTGTCCCACTCGAGATCCTGGGCGAAGCGCGTCGCCTCGGTGACGGTGACGCCCTTCTTGTTGAACGGGTCGATGAGCTCGACGACTTTGGCGTAGGTTTGCTGGCGGTCGGACATGCTGCGTTCGTTAGTGCTCCGCCGCCGCCTTCGCAACGCAATGGGGCCGAAAGGCGGCGGTTCTAAAGCCAGCCTTTGTCGGCGTACCAGGAGGCGGTGTCGGCGAGGCCCTGCTCGGTGAGGATCTGCGGGTGCCACAGGTCGGGCGGAGCCGCGCGCTTGGGTTCGACGACCCAGTTGCGGTGGGAGAAATAGGCCGCGCGGTCGACGGTGAGCTTGGCCTTGGGGCCGCGGAAGAGCCGATCGGCGCGCGCGGCTATGCGGAGGAACACACCCGGGGCGGAGACGATCGTCGGCCTGGTTCCGACCGCTCGGCCGAGCGCGCGGGCGAATTCGCGGTGGGTCCAGCCGCCTTTCTTCCCGTCGTCCGGTTCAATGAGCAGCTTCGCGGGTGCGGCCGCGTCGGCGAGCGCGAGGAGCAGCCGCGCGAGATCGGTCACATGGATCAGCGACAAATGGCCGCGCGGGGGCATGAGCATGATCCCGAGCCTCGCCATCCTGAACAGCTCGAGAGTCTCCTTGTCGCCGGGGCCGTAGACGGCGGGCGGCCGGACGATCGACCAATCGAGGCCGGAGCCGTGAACCAGCTCCTCGGCTTTTGCCTTGGACGCGCCGTAGAGCGACAGCTTCGGCTCGCGCGCGGCGAGCGAGGAAACGTAGACGAAGCGCTGGACTCCGCCCGCGGTCGCCGCCGCGAGCATCGCCAGCGTGCCCTCCACATTGCCTTTGTCGAAGCCGGGCTTGTCGTGCGCGGCGATGACTCCGGCGACGTGAACGAGCGCCTCCGCGCCGTCGACGAGCTGGCGGAGCGCGTTGCGATCGTCGAGGTCCCCGCCGATCCAGTCGACGCCTTCACGCGGCGGCTGCTCGCGGCGGGTGAGGGCGGCGACCTGGTGGCCTGCGGCCGTCGCGACATCGATCAGGTGCGAGCCGATGAAGCCGGTTCCACCGGTGACCGCGAGCCTCATAAAGGAGACCAGGGCCCTTCGCCGGACTCTATTTGCCTCTCTTTCTCGGCGGCCGTCCCGAGGCGCTCGATGATCGCGTCGAGGAGCCGTTCGAGACCTTCTTCGAGCGGGGCGGAGATGGGAAAGACCTTGGCGCCGGTGGCTTTTTCGAGGGCTTTGACGGACTTCGAGCGCTGCTTCTCGTCGAGCAGGTCGGACTTGGTGAGCGCGATGATCTCCGGCTTTTCCGAGAGGCCGGCGCCATAGTCATCGAGCTCGCTGCGCACGACCCGCCATGCCTCGACCGGGTCCTCTGCGGACGCATCGACGAGGTGCAGCAGCAGCCGCGTGCGTTCGACATGGCCGAGGAAACGGTCGCCGATGCCCGCGCCTTCAGCGGCGCCCTCGATCAGGCCGGGGATGTCGGCGACGACGAACTCGCGGCTCTTGTGACGAACGACGCCGAGCTGCGGTCGAAGCGTCGTGAACGGATAATCGCCGACCTTCGCCGCCGCATTGCTGACCGAATTGAGGAACGTGGACTTGCCTGCGTTCGGCAGGCCGACGAGGCCGACGTCGGCGAGAAGCTTGAGCCGCAGCCAGACCCACATCTCCTCGCCCGCCTCGCCGGTCTGGTGCTGGCGCGGGGCGCGGTTGGTCGAGCTCTTGTAGCTGGCGTTGCCGCGGCCTCCCATTCCGCCGCGGAGCAGGACGACGCGTTCGCCTTCATTGGTGAGGTCGGCAAGCAGGCTGCGCTCCTCGTCGTCGGCGAGGATCTGGGTTCCGACCGGAACCCGGATGACGAGATCGTCCCCGCCCGCGCCGGTCCTGTTGGCGCCGGCGCCGCCCTTGCCGCGGGGAGCGCGGAAATGTTGCGTGTAGCGGAAG
>CBHTSV010000253.1:0-3267 GCA_966095215.1 uncultured Sphingomonas sp.
TGGCTGGAGATTGTCGCGGGACTCCGCTTCGACAAGTTCAAGCTGCATGTCGACGATTTGCGTCCGACCTCACCCGGCGAATTCAGCCGCCGTGACAATCTCTGGTCGCCGCGCCTCGGCGTCATTTTCAAACCGGAGAGCAATCTCTCGCTCTACACGAGCTACAGCCGGTCCTACCTGCCGCAATCGGGCGACCAGTTCAGCAGCCTCACCGACATCACCGAGGGATTGAAACCCGAACGCTTCGACAATTACGAAGTCGGCGCAAAGTGGGAGCCGCTTCAGGGGCTGCTGGCCACCGTCGCCGTCTATCAGCTCGACCGGACCAACACCCGTGCAACGGATCCCGTGACCCAACTGACGGTGCTGACCGGCGCCCAGCGCAGCCGGGGCATCGAGCTCGGCCTTGAGCGCAGCATCACCAGCCGCTGGCTGATCTCCGGCGGCTATACGCTGCAGAAGGCGAAGATAGTGAGCAGGACCACCGCTTGTTCGACCGGCGACTGCGAAGTTCCGCTGGTGCCGCGCCACAGCTTCTCGCTGTGGAACCGCTATGATCTCACGAAGCAGTTCGGCGTCGGGCTGGGCGTGATCGCGCGGTCGAGGTCCTTCGCATCGATCAGCAACAAGGTGAAGCTGCCGGGCTACGCCCGCGTCGACGGAGCGCTCTATTACAAGCTGCCGCGCGGCGTTGAAGCGCAGGTGAACGTCGAGAATATCTTCGGCGCGCACTATTTCCCGACCGCGAACAGCGACAACAATATCGCGCCGGGTGCGCCGCGGGCGGTAAAGGCGACGGTAGGCTACCGGTTCTAACCCTGTCATTGCGAGGAGCCGAAGGCGACGCGGCAATCCAGGTGCGCTGGATTGCTTCGCTGCGCTCGCAATGACGGCTAAGCTGCGAGTTGCTCGGCCCGCGCCTTGATGAGCTTGAGGTCGCGCAGGAAGAGTCTCTTCCCTTCCCGGCGCGCCTCCTCGTCGGGAGCGCGGAGGATGGAGCTTGGGTGCACCGTCACCCAGCATTCGCTGCCGTCAGCAAGCGTCAGCGCCTCACCGCGCACCTTGGAAATGGTCACTACCTTGCCGACCAGCGAGCGCGCCGCAGTGGCCCCAAGCGCGACCGTCAGCGCCGGTTTGATCAGCTCGCGCTCGTGCTCGATCCACCAGCGGCACGCCTCGATCTGGCCGGCGTCCGGCTTGTTGTGAATTCGGCGCTTGCCGCGCTGGATGAATTTGAAATGCTTCACCGCGTTGGTGACGTACACCTGGCTGCGGTCGATCCCGGCTTTCTCCAGCGCCGCATCGAAGATCTGCCCGGCGGGTCCGACGAACGGGCGGCCAGCGAGGTCCTCCTGGTCCCCCGGCTGCTCCCCGACGAAGACGATCTGCGCGTCGAGCGGGCCCTCGCCGAACACCGTCTGCGTCGCATATTTGTAGAGGTCGCAGCGCGTGCACACGCGCGCGTCCTTCAGCAGCTCCTCCCACGGCCTGCGCGTATTGCTGCGCGGCTCAATCGCCCGCTCGGCCTCGAGCGCGTGGAGCAAGCCTTCGGATGCGACGTCGGCCATCGGCGCTTGAAACGAGCGACGGACGTTCATGTTGCCGCAAGTGACGAGCCGCCTTAGTCCCGAGCCATGAACAGCCCCATTTTGCGTACCGCCGCCACTATCCTCCCTGTCCTTGCCCTGGCCGCCGCTGCCCAGGCACAGCCAGTCACTCCGATGACCCCGGACGTCGTCGCGAGCTACGACCAGGTCCGCCCGGAAGCGGATTTCATCAGGCGGGTGGCGATGGTGCCGATGCGCGACGGGGTGAAGCTCTACACCGTCATCGTGATGAAGAAGGGCGCGACGAACGCGCCGATCCTGCTGTCGCGCACGCCTTATGACGCGCAGGGCTCGATGAACCGCGTGCCGAGCCAGCACGGCGTCGATGTCCTGCCGGTCATGGACAAGGAGTTCTTCGAGGACAACTACATCATCGTCCAGCAAGACATCCGTGGACTCCATAACAGCGAAGGCCAGTTCGTCATGAACCGCCCGATCGTGGGGTCGCTCAACAACAGCGGGATCGACGAAAGCACCGATGCCTACGACACTATCGACTGGCTGGTGAAGAACGTGCCGGAATCGAACGGCAAGGTCGGGGTGATCGGCTCATCCTACCTCGGCTTCACGACGCTCGCCGCGGAGATCAACCCGCACCCGGCGCTGAGGGCCGCCGTGCCGCAGAGCCCGATGGTCGACGGCTGGATGGGCGACGACTGGTTCCACAACGGCGCGTTCCGCACCTCCAGCTTCGATTACGCGGTCGAGCAGAGCACGGGGAAAGCGGAAGGCAAGGGTCTCGCGGTCGGTCCGGGCGACGATTACACGCGCTATCTCGAGGCGGGGTCGATGGCCGATTACGCGCGCAAGCTCGGGATCGAGAATTATCCCTTCGTCCAGAAGCTGATGCAGAACCCGGCCTATACCGACTTCTGGTCGCTTCAGGCAGTCGACAAGTGGATGGCCGCCCATCCGCTCACCGTTCCGACGATGATCGAGGTCGGCCAGTGGGACCAGGAGGACAGCTATGGAGGTCCCGCGGTCTACAAGGCGCTCAAGGACAAATATGAAGGCAGCGGGCTGCTGCACCTGGCAATCGGCCCATGGCGGCATTCGGGCGCCAACCATTACGGCTATGATCTCGGCGGGGTGACCTTCACCGGCGACACGGCGCGCCAGTGGCGGGTGGAATACGTGAAGCCCTTCTTCGATCATTATCTGAAAGACGCGCCCGACCCGAAGACGCCGCCGGTGCTGACCTATGCGACGGGCGTGAACCGCTGGGAGGCAAGCCCTCGCTGGCCGATGGGAACGCCGACGCCGGTGTATCTGACGGCCGGCAATGGCGTCAGCTTCGACCGGCCCGGCTCTGTGGGGCACGACGACTATGTCTCCGATCCGGCGAAGCCGGTGCCGTTCATCCCGCGGCCGATCAACCAATCGGATTCAAATCAGTGGAAGCCCTGGCTGGTGCACGATCAGCGCTTCGTCTCCGATCGTCCTGACGTGCTCGTCTACAAGTCGGAGCCGCTGACCAAGGCCGTGCACATCATGGGCGCTCCCGCGGTCGACCTCTTCGCAGCGACGAGCGGCACCGACAGCGACTGGGTCGTGAAGCTGATCGACGTCTATCCCAACGAGGCTCCCGAAGACGCTTCGCAGGGCGCGAAGCCGGACATGTCGGGTTACGAGCTTGGCATCGGGATCGAGATCTTCCGCG
>CBHTSV010000254.1:0-2500 GCA_966095215.1 uncultured Sphingomonas sp.
TCAAGACGTTCAAGATTTACCGCTACGACCCGGACAGCGGCGCCAACCCGCGATGGGACCGCTACACGATCGATCTCGACAAATGCGGGCCGATGGTCCTCGACGCGCTCATCAAGATCAAGAACGAGATCGATCCGACCCTGACCTTCCGCCGCTCCTGCCGCGAGGGGATTTGCGGCAGCTGCGCGATGAACATGGAAGGGCGCAACGGGCTCGCCTGCACGACGGCGATCGAAGAGCTGAAGGGCGAGATCCAGATCACCCCGCTGCCGCACATGGACGTCGTGAAGGACCTCGTCCCCGACCTGACCCACGTCTATGCACAATATGCGCTGATCCAGCCCTGGCTGAAGACGGTGAGCCCGGCGCCGTCGCGCGAGCGGCTTCAGTCGCCCGAGGACCGCGCCAAGCTCGACGGCCTCTACGAGTGCATCCTCTGCTTCTGCTGTTCGACGAGCTGCCCGAGCTATTGGTGGAATGCCGACCGATTCCTCGGCCCCGCGATCCTTCTGCAGGCCTATCGCTGGCTCGCCGACAGCCGCGACGAGGCGACGGGCGAGCGGCTCGATCAGCTCGAGGACCCGTTCCGCCTCTATCGCTGCCACACGATCATGAACTGCGCGAACGTGTGCCCGAAGGGCCTCAATCCGGCCAAGGCGATCGCCGAGACCAAGAAGCTGATTGCCGAACGCGCCGCCTAAATCGTCACTGCCGACGGTGCTTCGCTTAGGATCTGCGGCGGAGATGCGCTGGCCCAACCACGCCTTTTCCATTCACGATAGATGGACGCGGGATCCTCTGCCGGAGATCGTTTGGCGCAAAAATCGGAAATCTGCTGAATCGTCACCTGGGCGCCAAGCGCTCGTTCGTACCTTCCGGCGCTGATACACTCCGCCAATTGCGTCCGTTGTGCGAACGCCCGCCACACGCGGAGTGCTCGATCGCGGCTCTCAACGACTTCGGCTGAGGTCGGGGTAGACGGAAAGGCGGCAAGCTCCGTCCATCGAACCATTTCTTCGAGGACGATGTCGCGCATTCGCTCATGCGCGGCATAGATATCCGCCAGGTTGGTCCGCTCGCCGGGCTCCAGCCATCTGATCGCCCCGGTCTCGACGGTCATCGTCCATGCCGCGTCAGTCAATTGGAGCGGCCGATTCCGGCGCTCTGAGACGTAGTGCGCAACCTGATCCGGATGAGCCGCGGTCTGCACATAAAGTTGAGACGTCCGCCGAATTCTCGACAGCAGGGCTTCCCGATTGGCCAGCAGTTCACCATGCAACGCGGCTCGCGCCTCCTGTGCGAGCTGCCACTCTTCGGAGCGCTCGCGCCACTCGTCCACGAATAGGGCCAGGAACACGCCGACCGCGACGATCACTGTCTCGAACAGGCCGCGGCCGAGAAGAGCGTTCCAGGGACGGCGAGGCCGGTCGAACGGCTCCGACTCTTTCTCTCGAAACTCCTGCGCCTTGTTCATGGCTGCGTTTTCCCTGCAACGCCGGAGCAGATCGGCTGTGTTTAGCACGGTTTCACATGCCGTTCGAACGCGCGGCTTGTGCATTGGCAGGAGGTCGCTGTAGCGACGAGCAGTTATGAGCGACAACGGCCACAAGTTTGAAGCGGAGGGCCTGGAGGACGTCGGCGTCCCGCGCGGGGCGACGCCGGACCCCGACCATGAGGGCTGGTACAGCTGGGGCGACTTCCCGCGCTCCAGCTTCGCCGCGGCGACCGGGCGGCTGTTGTTCAAGCCCGACGGTCCGGGCCGCGGCATCGCGCGCATGTTCCCGACCGAGGCGCACATGAACATGGGAGGCTCAATCCACGGCGGGGCGATCATGAGCTTCATCGACATGTCGATGTTCGCCGGAGGCCTCTGCGCTGGGATGGAGCGCGGCCATTACGTAACCCTCGACCTCACCACCCACTTCCTCGCTCGCGGTCAGGCTGGATCGCCGCTCGATGCGCATGTCGAGCTTGTGAAGCAGACCCGCGGCCACGCGTTTCTTCAGGGCGTGGTCAAGCAGGACGGCGAGAATTGCTACAGCTTCAGCGGCACGCTGAAGCGGGTTAGCCGACCCAACGGCCCGTCCAGCCAGTCGTGATGACCGGACCGGTTGGGCGCGCCTACGCCCAGCTTCTCCGCGCGCAGGAGCTCAAGTCCGATCCGGCGCAGGCGCGGGCGGTTGCCGCGCTCGACAAGCTCGCGGCTTCGATCGCGCCGCGATCGATGTTCGCACGTCTGTTCGGTTCGGAGAGCGAAGGCCCTGCGGGCATCTATCTCTGGGGCGGCGTCGGGCGCGGCAAGTCGATGCTGATGGACCTCGCCTTCGAGCATATCGACGTGCAGCCCAAGCGCCGCGTCCATTTCCACGAATTCATGATCGAGACCCACCATCGGCTCCGCGATGTCCGGCAGAGCGAGGAAGGCGATCCGATCGAACCCGTCGCGGAGCAGATTGCGGGGGAGGCGCGCCTGCTCTGCTTCGACGAGATGCAGGTCACC
>CBHTSV010000255.1:0-10491 GCA_966095215.1 uncultured Sphingomonas sp.
AGTTGGCGGTCGAGGTGGACCGGCCCGATCCGACGCTGGTCGAGCGTAGCGTCACTTATTCCGGCTGCAACGAAGTCCGCGCCCTCGGCAAGGCGCCGCTCCACGCGGGCGAGCCCGGCTACCGCATCGAGATGGACGGCGACGGCGACGGCATCGCCTGCGAACCGATCCGCCGCTGATCCTCGACTAGCTCAACAGCTCGCCGATATCGATCACCGCCGCGGCGATCGCGATTGCGAAGAAGACGATGCCGATCAGGGCCAGCCTGATCTCCCACTCGCGCGAATCCCACCAGGCGTTGCGGGCCAGCCGCTCCTCCTCCGCCGTGCGCACCGGGTCGCGCCGGATGCGCGACGGGCGCGCCGGCGGATGCAGGTCGACGGTCTTCTTCCGAATCCTGGATTCCTTGATCACGTGCCGCCCCTACGCCCGACATGGTAACTTTCGCGTTAGCGCCTTCGTCTTCGTGTGAAAAAATTCTGTCCTACAGCAGCCGGCATGCTCCATGTGGTGCGACTCTCTTCAGGCGAAGGAGTCGCAATGGCCACCAGGCTCGACGTTGATCCCTGCTGGCGCCGCGTGGGCCGCAAAGCGGCGCTTCATCGTCATTCATGCCGAGCCTCTAAGTTCACGGAAAATGGCGCCTAACCGCGAGACTTTAGTGAACTTAAGACCAGCACGCCTCGTCTTTCGCGCCCATCGGGAAGGGCAGCCTGCCCTCCGACCAATGCATCCGGCCCACCGTCTGCGGGTCGCCGATGTCGACGGACATCTGCATCACCCGGCCGGCCCGCTCCGCCCGCACGATGCACCAGTGGATCGGCTTGGGCGGGATGTCGGGCGAGCTCGCGTCGAAGCGGCCGACGCGAACGCTCCAGCCGGAGCGCCGGAGCGCCGCTTGATATCGCTCGATGGTCGCCCTCGGGGCCGCCTTCCCGTCGAGATCGCCCTATCCGATCGCCGGGTGGCTCGGCGCTGCTTCATAGCTCGCGCGGACCGTCAGCTTCGCGCCCTCGGGCACGGCCGCCCATTGCGGCCACGGCGCCTTCGGTCCGAGGCTCGCCCGTTGCGTGACTCCGTCCTTGTAATGGTAGCCGACGCGCTCCGCGCCCCATTCCATCCGCACCAGGCTCCAGAAGAACGGGCTCGCGAGCACGACCGGGAAGGCCACGGCCAGGAAGATCAGCCATCCCTTCATGCGCCACCCCCGCGGAGCCTTATAGCGTCAGCCTCTCCGGCCCGCACGCTTGCGCGGCTTGGCGAGCAGCTCGGCTTCGCTCCTGCGGCGGATGCGATCGATCACTTCCGGCGTGTTGTCGACCATCCCGAGGTTGCAGCGGTTATGGCAGAGGACCAGATTGTCGAGCGCGCCGGTCCCGCCGGCCGACTTGGGCAGCACCAGCTCGATCTTCGCGCCCATCTCCTGCCCATCCGGCAGGTCGAAGCGCAGCGGTCGCCGGCAGCGCGAGCAATTGTCGCCGTCCCGCATCCGGAGCGCGTGCAGGCGCTGCTCGTTCTGCTCGCGCCGGAACCTCCACGGATTGAGGATTAAGCTGCCCATGCGAGGCACGATAAGCGAATACGCTTACCACTCGGTTAGCGCGCTCGAGCCTTGTTTACGCGGCCGGCTCCTTTAGGTGACTGACCCATGGCCGACCTCACGCCCCTGATCGAGATGATGGAAAACCGCTGGATGCGCGCGTGGCTGGCCGGCAACCTCAAGGAGCTGAAGGCGCTCACCGCGCGCGACTTCATCTTCCTCATGGGGTCGAAGCCCGCGGCGATCCTCGATGCGACGAGCTGGTTTGAGGCCGCCGGCAAGCGCTTCGTCTGCACCTCCTACCGCTTCGGCGACATCCACGTGCGCGAGATCGGCTCGGTCGCATTGTTCGCGTCGCAGCTCGAAATGAAGGCGACGATGGACGGCCAGGACTGGTCGGGCGCCTATTGGGTCGTGGATCTGTGGCGCAAGGGCCGGGTGCGGCGGCGCTGGCGGATGGTCGAGCGCGTCCTCTCGCGGACCGAAGAGAAGAAGGAGGTGCCGGCGGCGATCAAGTCGCTGCAGCTCTGGCGCTAGTTGCCGGGCGTTTGCGCCGACAGGTCGGCGGCTGCCTTGGCTTTGGCCTTGGCGGCTTTCTCCGCTTCCTCGGCTTCGCGCTTCGCCTTGGCTTCCTTGTAGAGCTGATATTCCGTGGGCTGCGGGTCGGTAACGAACATGCTGCCGATCTCCTGGCCCTTCGACAGCCGCTCCGCCATCTCGGCCGCCGTCGCCGCCGCGGCGATCAGGTTGATGCCGGGCGTCATGATGCAGCCGGCGGGGCCTACGACGGTGCAGCTGGTGTCCGGCATCTTGCTCGGCGGTTTCGGCCGGCCGGCGAGCGCCTGCTTCTTCGCCTTCTTGGCGGCGAGCACGTCGGGGTCGATGCGATAGCCCTGCGGCTTCGGGGCGCAGATGACGATCTCGCGGGCGTTCGCGTCAGGGGTTCGCGGCGAGCACGCATCGGCCGCGGTCCTGGCCGGCGGCTTGGTGTCCGGCGGAGGCGGCCCCGCCGCGGCCTGGGCGGCGAGCAGCAAGGCGACGGGCAGGCCGGGCAGCATCCGCCCACCCTCTGCCCGGCAAGCTTTCGGAGCAATGAATATGTTGAGGTGTAAGTAATTCCGACATCGCCAAAATTCGTGCAACGACCTCTAAGCTCGGGCGTTCGGTTCCGCGTCCGAAACGGACCTCTCGAAAGGAGCAGCCACATGAAGAGTGCGTTGCTTGGGATTGCCGCAGCGTCGATCGCGGCCTTCACATTCTCCGCCACCCCGGCGAGTGCCGGCGACAGCGGCGGGTTCGTCACCAGCGGGTTCGTTGGCGGCGGGTTCATCGGCACCGCCCCGACCAGCGGAGCCTTCCCCGCAGTCCCGCGCAATCAGGGCTGGGGAGTCCGCAGCCGCCCGGGCTTCGGGTTCGGCGACCATCGCCGTCATCATGATGGCGACGGCGACCATCGCCGGCACCACCGCGATGACGGCGACGTCTTCGTCGGCGGCTTCTACGACAGCGGCGCATGGGCCTATTACAACAATCGCAGCTGGGAACAGGACAGCTTCAACGGCTGGTGGCACGACGATCCTGACCGCGCCTATCCGGCCTGGGTCCGTCGCAATCAGCAGCATTGCGACCGGATGTGGTGGAGCGGCGATACCTTGGTCTGCTAGGCAGTTGGGCCGCCTCTCAGCGGTGAAACTGCTTCTGCGCTTCCTGGAACCAGCCCTTCTCGGCCTTGCCGAGCTCCTGGGCCGCGATCTGCCGCTTCTCGGGCTGCGAGCCGCCGCCGGGCCAGGCGGCGATCATGAGTCCGACGGCGATCAGCAGCAGCGCTCCGAATAGGACGAGGAACGGAAGCGTGCTGAGGGAGAAGCGCGGGGCCTCGGGCTGGGTCCGCGGCCGCATCTTCTCGCCGCGCGAATGGCGCGCCGTCCGGCGGCGGGCGAGCGCACCGATATACTCGTCGGGCCGAGTCCAGGGCTCGCTGCCCTGCGCCAGATCCCCCTTGTCCTTCACCAGTCGAAACTGCTCCTGTTGCCGCGTCTTTTCAATAACTTCCGGCAGCGGTGCGGCTCGAAATTCGACCGCCTCACGATTTCTTCGGCGGCACCTTCAGCTCGGCGAGCGTCTTCGGTCCGCATTCCACGATGACCGTATCGACTGCGCCGCTGTTGGGAACCGTCGCGCTGACGTCCCACCAATTGTCGGGCGCCCCATAACCGGTGGCGTTCTGGACGATCGACGGCCGAACGGTCGCCTTGGTGCCGCTCACCTCGGCCTCGCCGAGCTGCGCCTGATAGCGCGGGTCGGAGCGGTACGCCTTGCCCTTGACGACGACGTTGCCGTCCTTGTCGCGAGACGCGCTCCAGGCCTTCGTCTCGCTGTCCTTGAAGAAGCAATATTTGGGCTTGGGCTTCTCTGCCGCGGCGATGTTCGCCGCATTTGCCGCGGGGCTATCCGCGGCCTGGTTGCAGCCTGCGACACCCAGCAGCGCGCCGAGCAGGATGATCGATTGACGCATGACGCTTCCCCCTTCGGCCTCGCATCAAGGCAGAAGGCGGAGCCGCGATCAAGTAAACTCAGCTATCGAGCGGCTGGCCGCTTTCCTCCTGTTCGAAGAGGTCCGCGACGACATCGCCGCGCGCCGTGAGGCGCACCCGATCGCCCTCGACTTCCGCGACCAGTCCGCGCGGGATGTAATGGTGTTCCTTCTCATGACCCACGCCGCTATCGGCGCGGATCAGCTTGATGCGGTTGTCCTCGACCCGATCCACCGTGCCGATGTGCACGCCGTCGGCGCCGATCACTTCCATATGCTCGCGGATGTCTTCGAAGCCGCTCATGAGGAACCTCCTGCTTTCCGGTTCGGGTCCAACGCTTCGCCCGCGGCACGGGGTCCACGCCGCGACGGCCGCCTACGCCTGTTTCCGACACCTGTCACCGGCGTCGGGTTGAGCCGTTAACCAGCCGCGCCTAAAGCCCGAACCCTATGGCTGATGTCCGCACAACCAGGCTTCCCGACGCCGGGACCGTTCCCGAAGCGCCGCCCTCCCCGACCCACGTCACAATCCGCCGCGAGGATTATCGTCCGCCGGATTGGCTGGTGCCGGAGATCGCGCTGAAGTTCACCCTCGGAATCGAGAAGACCAGGGTGCAGGCGAAACTGACGGTGGAACGCAACCCGAAGGGTTCACCGGATGCGCCGCTCCTGCTGAACGGCGACGACCTCAAGCCGCTCGGTGTGTGGATCGACGGCACGCCCTGTGAGGATTGGACGATGGAGGGCGGCGACCTGCTGATCCCGCTCGATCGGGACAAGCACGAGATCGGCATCGACACCGAGATAAATCCTGCGGCGAACAGCAAGCTGATGGGTCTCTATGCCTCGAGCGGGATGCTCTGCACCCAGTGCGAAGCGCAGGGCTTTCGGCGCATCACCTTCTTCCCCGACCGGCCCGACGTGCTCTCTAAATATCGCGTTCGGATGGAAGCCGACGCTGCGCGCTTTCCGGTGCTGCTGTCGAACGGCAATCCCGTGGCCTCCGGCGAAGCAGCGGACGGCCGTCATTGGGCCGAGTGGGAGGACCCCTTCCCCAAGCCCTGCTACCTGTTCGCGCTCGTCGCCGGAGACCTCAAGGCGAACCGCGACAGCTTCACGACGATGAGCGGCCGCAACGTCGATCTCGCCATCTGGGTGCGCGAGGCGGACCTGCCCAAGACGAAGCACGCGATGGAGAGCCTCAAGGCGGCGATGGCGTGGGACGAGAAGGTCTATGGCCGCGAATATGACCTCGACCTGTTCAACATCGTCGCCGTCAGCGACTTCAACATGGGCGCGATGGAGAACAAGGGCCTCAACATCTTCAACTCGGCCTACATCCTCGCCGACCAGGACACGGCGACCGACGGCGACTTCGACAATATCGCTCGCGTCGTCGCGCACGAATATTTCCACAACTGGTCGGGCGATCGCGTCACCTGCCGCGACTGGTTCCAGCTGAGCCTCAAGGAAGGCTTCACGGTCTTTCGCGACCAGAGCTTCTCGGCGGACATTGGAAGCCCTCCCGTGAAACGCATCGAGGACGTGCGCGTGCTCCGCGCGGCACAATTCCCGGAGGATGCGGGACCGCTCGCGCATCCGGTGCGGCCCGACAGCTATATCGAGATTTCGAACTTCTACACGGCGACGGTCTACAACAAGGGTGCGGAGCTCATCCGCATGATGGCGACCGTGCTGGGCCCGGAGAAATATCGCGCGGGCACCGATCTCTATTTCGAGCGCCACGACGGCGAGGCGGCGACCTGCGATGATTTCGTCAAGGCGCTTGAGGACGCGAGCGGAGTCGACCTGACGCCGTTCAAGATCTGGTACAGCCAGGCGGGCACGCCGAAGGTGAAGGCGCAGGTCGAACATGACGCGGAGGCGAAGACGGCCACCCTCCACCTCGAACAGCATGTGGACGCCACGCCCGGCCAGCCGGTGAAGCAGCCGATGCCGATCCCGCTCAAAACGGCGATCATGGGCGAGACGAGCGGCCACGAGATTTGCCCCGAGAGGCTCATCCTCCTCGACCAGCCGCGGCAAAGCATCCGCTTCGAGAATGTCGTCGAGCCGCCGCTTCTCTCGATCAACCGCAATTTCTCGGCGCCGATCATCGTCCAGGCACAGCGCGGCGCCGGCGAGCTGGAGCGCCTTGCGCAAACCGATACCGATCCGTTCGCGCGGTTCGAGGCGATGCAGGAGCTGATGATGCGCGCGCTTGTCAGCGGGGCGCGCGGCGAGGCCGTCGATGCCGAGTCCGTCGTGCGCTCCGTCGAAGCAACCCTGAAGTCCAATTCCCTCGACCCGGCGTTCAAGGCAGAGGCGATCATGCTTCCCGGCGAAGCGCTGATCGCGGATCGACTGGACGTCGTGGACCCGGATGCAATCCACGGCGCCCGTGAGGAGCTTCGCAAAGCGCTTGGCTCGAGTCTGAGCAATGCATTGCTTAGCGCCCATCGTTCCGACGGGGTTGAAGGTCACGACCTTTCACCCGCGGCGAAGGGAATCCGGAGATTGCGCACCGTCGCGCTGTCGCTCCTTTCGTCCGGCGATGAGCACCAGGGCGCGTCGCTCGCGAAGGCACAGTTCGACCGAGCGGACAATATGACGGACCGGCAAGGCGCGCTGGCTGTGCTCGTCTCGCTCGACGCGCCGGAGCGGCAGGCGGCGCTCGACGCTTTCTACGACCGCTTCAAAGACGACGCGCTGGTGATCGACAAATGGTTCGCGCTTCAGGCCGCCGCTCAGCGCAAGGATACGGTGGACCAGGTGCTGCGTCTCTCGACTCACCCGGACTTCAAGATCACGAACCCCAACCGGCTGCGTGCGCTTGCCGGCACGTTCGGTGCGAACCACTGGGCATTTCATTCGCCCGACGGCCGCGGCTACGCGTTCCTCGCCGACATGATTCTCGACGCGGACAGGATCAATCCCCAGATCGCGGCGCGCATGGTACCGCCGCTCGGCCGTTGGCGCCGCTACGAGCCGAAGCGCTCGGCGATGATGCGGCAGGCGCTCGAGCGGATTGCGGCGACGCCGGGGCTATCGAAGGACGTGTTCGAGCAGGTGACGAAGTCGCTGGCTTGACGGTGCAAATCGGCGGCAAGAGGAGTATCTCCGACGCCGCGATTGGAGGAGGCCCGGACATGCCCGTTACCACCGTGAAAGCCGGAGCAAGAGCACCACTCCACGTTCTTGGGATGCCTCTCACCATGCTCTGCGAGGCACGCGAGACTGGCGGCGCCTGGTCGTTGTTCGAGGAGGAAGTTCCGCTGGGTATGGGCCCGCCGCCGCATCGGCACGATTGGGACGAGGCCTATTACATCCTCGACGGCGAAGTGGATTTCGAGATCGACGGGCAGCCGCTCAAAGCGCGCCGTGGCGACTTCAATTACCTGCCCCGCAACACGGTCCATGGCTTCAAGGGCGCGTCAGAAGACGGTGCCAGAGTCCTGATCTTTGCGGCGCCTGCGCACGGGTCTGAATTCTTCCATGCATTGAATGAAGAGATCCGGAACCTGCCCGAAGACGCCTCGAAGATTCCGGAGATCGGCGAGCGGCACGGCGTTCATTTCATGCGCGCGGAGAAGCCCGCCGCTTAGCCGCCGATCCACTGCGCGACTTGCTGCGCCACCTGGTTGGCCGCGGTGTTCAGCGCCGGACCGACGGTCATCGAAGTGCCATCCGCTGGAGCAGTGGCCGTGAAGCGACGCGCTTCCACGCGGTCGCCCCCCGCAGTTGAAAGAGCGGCGTCGTACTGAACGACGACCTGGCCGGTCTGCGCATCATAACCGAACTTCTGCAGCTGACCCGTCACGGCGAGGCCGGGATCGAGCGCCGTCTGATTTGGATCGAGCACGACACGGCCGGTCGTGCGCCGCACGGTCTCGGCGACCAGGTCCTTAAAGAGGCGGTCGGGTGTGTCGATCCACTGCAGGTTCGGCACATATTGCACGACCGATGGGCTGACCTGGACGGGGACGCGGACCGTCCTCAGCTCCTTCGCAACGACGGGCACGTTGATGGTGACGGCCCGGCCGGCAGCCGAGGCCCTGGTGATCGTACCGGGATCCGGCGCTTCGGCCGTCAGCGTGAAGAGATAGGGAGGCGGCTTCCCCCCGCCACCGAGCAGGCTGCCGAGCGAACATCCTCCGAGTGAGACGGCGAGCGCCACCCCAGCGAATAGGCGCATCCGACGGTTCATTTGCGTTTCCCCGGCTTGTAGTCAGGCAGCTTCTCCGGGCCGAGGGTTCCGCCGATCCCGCCCTGCTCGACGCGTTCGGACACGCCCTTCAGCGATTGGGTGAGGTCCCTCATCTCGCGCACGAGCCGATTGGCTTCCGGAAGAGTCGATTTGGAGAAATTCTGCACGCCCGGACGAGCGTCCGTGACCATCGCGTTGAGATTGTCCGCGGCCTGCTGCACATGGGCAATCGCAGTCCTGAGATCCTGCGCTGCCGGCCGGCCCTGCTCCGTCACCAGCCGGTTCGTGTTGTCCGTCAGCTTCGCGACATTGTCGGCTGCGACGCCGGCATTGTGAGAAGCGATCTTAATCTCGGCGATCGTGTCCCCCATCTCCGGAGCGCGCTTGCGCAGCTCGGCAGTGGTCGCGTCGAGATTCTCGAGGATGTCCGAGATCGCGTTCTGATTCTTGTCGTTCAGCAGCTCCGTGAGGCGCTCCGTCAGGCGCTGGATGCGGTCGATCAGCTCCGGAGCGCTGTTGAGCAGCGCACCAAGGCCGCCGGATGTCGCCGGGATCACCGGGCATCCTTGCGGGCCGGCCTGCTCGATCGGCGCGCGGCCCCGCTCGGCGCCGGTCAGCTGGATCTCGCTGACGCCGGTGAAGCCCACGCCCTTGATCTGCGCGCTGGTGCCCTGCAGCACCGGCGTCTGCTCCTCGATCTCGATCCGCACCCAGACGAACTCGGGCCGGTTCGGAAGCAGCGAGATGCGCGTGACCTGTCCGACGGGCACACCCGAGAAGCTCACGTTGGAGCCCTTGTTGAGGCCGCCGACATCCTGCGCGAAATAGATGTCGTAGCACTTGGTCGACTTGTTCGAGAGTCCGGCGAGCCACACGATGAAGATGAGGACGCCGGCCAGCAGGGCCACCGTCACCGCTCCCACCATGATGTAGTTCGAGCGGGTCTCCATCAGGCCTCGGCGTGCTCCTCATAACTTTGAGCCGCGGTGCGACCCCGCGGCCCGTTGAAATACTCTTGTATCCAAGGATGGTCCAAAGCCAATAGTTGCGGAATCGTTCCGACCGCGACCACCTTCCCGTCCGCAAGGACGGCGACGCGGTCGCAGATGGCGTGGAGCGTATCTAGGTCGTGCGTGATCAGGAAAACCGTGAGGTCGAGCCGCTTCTGAAGCGACTTGATGAGCTCGTCGAATGCCGCGGCGGCGATTGGGTCGAGGCCCGCCGTCGGCTCGTCGAGGAACAATAGCTCCGGATCGAGCGCGAGCGCGCGCGCCAGCCCCGCGCGCTTCACCATGCCCCCGGAAAGCTCCGCCGGGTACTTCGGTCCGGCGTCGGGCGGAAGTCCACCCATCGCGATCTTGTACGACGCGATCTCGTCGAGAAGCGGCGGCTGAAGATAGGGAAAATACTCCCGGATCGGCACTTCGACATTCTCGGCTACCGTCAGGGTCGAGAACAGCGCGCCGGCCTGGAACAGGATTCCCCAGCGGCGGCGAATGTTCTTCGCCTCGTCCTCGGTGCGGTCGATCATGTTCTCGCCTAGGACTTCGATTTCGCCCTTGTCCGGCGTCTGCAGGCCGATGATCGAGCGCAACAGCACCGACTTGCCCGTGCCGGAGCCTCCCACCACGCCGAGGATCTCGCCGCGGCACACGGTCAGGTCGAGGTCCTCGTGGACGACCTGCTCGCCGAAACTGTTGCGCAGACCCTTGACCGTGATGATCGGCTGGCCGTGGTTCATACCCACCCGATCGAGCTGAAGAAGACGGCGAAGACGGCGTCGAGCACGATGACGAGGAAGATCGACTGGACGACCGCGGTGGTGGTGCGCGTGCCGACTTCCTCGCTGTTGCCCTGAACCTGGAAGCCCTGGAAGCAGCCCGCCAAAGCGATGATGAACCCGAAGACCGGGGCCTTGATGAGGCCGACCCACATGTCCGTGATCGGGATCACCTCCTGGAGCCGCTGGATATAGGTGAGCGGCGGGATCTCGAGATCGAGCCAGACGAAGACTCCGCCGCCGATCAGCGCGAGCAGCATCGACCAGAAGGCGAGCAGCGGCATCATGATCACCGCCGCGATCATTCGCGGGATGACCAAAGCTTCGACCGGCGAGACGCCGATCGTCCGCATCGCGTCGATCTCCTCGGTGATCTTCATCGTTCCGATCTGGGCGGCGAAGGCGGAGCCCGAGCGGCCCGCGACCATGAT
>CBHTSV010000256.1:0-2193 GCA_966095215.1 uncultured Sphingomonas sp.
GTTCGCCCGGGTGTGACCCAGCGCACGCGGATCAAGCGCTTGCCCGCCATGCCCGGATAGCTGCCCTCCCGCGGGCCGATGGTCAGTGTTTTCGCTTTATCGTCCCACGCGAACGGAATGCGTGAATATTGACCATTCAAATATTGGCGGCTGACGCCGTCGTCTTCGTAGAGGGAGAAGCTCCCGTCGGCGCCGGTGTAGATGTTGAGAGTCAACGGCGAGCGCGAATTGTTGCCCGTATGCTGGATCGCCGGCCCAGTGGGAACGATCGCTCCCGCGCGGATGAACAGAGGCATGCGCTCGTAGGGCGCATCGGCGATGATCGTCCGGCCGCCTGCGATGCTACGGCCCGTGTAGAAATCATACCAGCTGGCGCCCGCGGGCAGGTAGACCTTGCGGCTTCGCGCCTTGTACTCGGTCACGGGCGCGACGAGAAAGGCGGGACCGAACATATATTGATCGTCGATGACCCACGTCTTCTTGTCGGCGGCGAAATCCATCATCAGGCCGCGCATGATCGTGCCGTCCTTGAAGTAGGTATCGGCGCCCAACGTGTAGATATAGGGCATCAGCCGATAACGGAGGCGATCGTACCACTCCATCGAACGGTATGTCGGCGAACCCTCCGGCGATATCACGTAGATCTCGCGGAACGGGGTCTCGCCATGGCTTCGGAACAAGGGCGAGAAGGCGCCGAACTGGAACCATCGGGTGTTGAGCTCGCGCCACTCGGCGACGTGCTTCGGGTCCTTGTTGGTGTAACGGTCCTCGTTGGCGAAGCCGCCAATGTCATGAGTCCAGTTGGGCACTCCCGACAGCGAGAAGTTGACGCCCGCGGAAATCTGCTCGCGCAAATTGTCCCAGCGCGACGCGACGTCGCCCGACCACAAGGCCGCGCCGGCGCGCTGGATCCCGCCGAAGCCCGAACGGGTCAGGATGAATGGCCGAACGTCTGGCTTGAACTCGAGCAAATGGTCGTAGACGCCTTCGACGTGAACCAACGGATATGAGTTGAAGAAGACCGCGCCCGGACCGGCGGCGGTCGGACCCATGCGGCGCATGCGCTCCTCGATGGTCAGGTTCGAATGGAAGTCGGGTTCGTCGCTATCGAGCCACCAGGCGTCGAAGCCCTTGCTCGCCAACCCGTCGATGAGCTGACGCGAGTAAATGGTTTTTGCACGGCTGTTGTACGGGTCATAGAAGGCGTTGGGATATCCGGGCCCGATCCAGTCGCGATACATGCCCCGGATGTAATCCTTGTCCGTCGGTTCATCGGGACGCGGAGTCACCATGTTGCGATAGATCCCGCCGACCGCATCGAGCTCCCTGTAATTGGCGGTGTTGGGATAGAATTTGGCCCAGACCGAGATCATTACCCGAGCGCCGCTGGCGTGAACCTCGTCGACCATCTTTTTGGGATCGGGAAAGCGCTTGGCGTCGAAGCACTGGCAGCCCCACTGGTCCTCGGGCCAGTAATTCCAATCCTGGACGATATTATCGAGCGGCAGCCCGCGTCGGCGATATTCGCGGACGACACCGAGCAATTCGGCCTGCGTCGTGTAGCGCTGGCGGCTCTGCCAGAAGCCGTAGGCCCATTTGGGCATGATTGGCGAGCGGCCGGTCAGCTTGCGATAGTCGGCGATCACATCGTCGAGATTGGTCCCGCCGACAAAGTAATAATCGAGCCCACGGCCATATTCGGACGCGAGCGACAGCGAATGACGGTCGGCATCGGGACGCGGGTCATTGTGGAGAAGCGCGATATAGCCGCCGTTGGGTTCCCATTCGACGCGCACGTCGTGCGGCTTTCCAGCGGCGAACTCGAGGTCGAAATTATGGTACCAAGGGTTCCAGTTCTGCCGCCATTTGTTCAGCACCTCGCGGCCGTTGACGAAGACTTTGGCGTAGTTGGATGAATAGAGCCGGAAGCGGTGAAGCCCGCTCGCGCTCGGCACCACTCTGCCCGACCAAACGACCTTCAGGCCCGGCACAGTGCTGGAGTTGTCCGCAGTGCGCGTTCCCGCCGGCCAATCCTTGCGGTTCTCGAGATATTGCAGGTTGATCGTCGGTTCGCGGCGTGTCGCGATCGTCTTGCCTTTGGCCGAGTAAGTCGCGGTCCAGCCTTGACCGCCATTCACCGCGAGTCCGTCGCCGCGGCCGCCCGCATAAGGATAAGGCTCGGGATCGCCGAAG
>CBHTSV010000257.1:0-2995 GCA_966095215.1 uncultured Sphingomonas sp.
CGAGCTGACGGTTGAGGAGGTCGAACTGGCGCTTCGCTTCCATCGCGTAGCGGTTGATCGGATATTCCATCTTCTCCGGAGCATAGGCGAAGAAATGCCCGAAGCCTCCTCCGAGGAAAGGCGCGGCGCCCACTTGCCAGAAAAGCCACGATAGCGTCTCGGCGCGGTCGGGACCCGACCTGGGCAGGAACTCACCAAACTTCTCGGCAAGATGGAGGAGGATCGCGCCGGATTCGAAGACGCGCACCGGCTCCGGTCCGCTGCGATCGAGCAGCGCCGGGATCTTGGAATTGGGGTTCACCTCGACGAAGCCGCTCGAGAACTGGTCGCCGTCGCCGATGCGGATCGGCCAGGCGTCATATTCCGCGTCTTTATGGCCGAGCTCGAGCAGCTCCTCGAGCATGATCGAGACCTTCTGCCCATTGGGCGTGGCGAGCGAGTAGAGCTGGAACGGATGCTTGCCGACGGGAAGCTGCTTCTCGTGCGTGGGGCCGGCGATCGGGCGATTGATATTCGCGAACTGGCCGCCGCTGGGCTGGTCCCAGGTCCAGACTTTTGGGAGAACATAGTCGGTGCTGTCGGTCATTACGGTTCCTTCACTCTGCCCAGCCCAGGGCGAGCTAGGAACGCGGTGCGCCGCTTTCCAGCAACACGGATGTTACCTAGTCAGCGCTGACGGACAGGAAGCTGGGCAGCGGCCCGTTCCACTCGGGCTTCAAATCCTCGACCACGAGATTTTGTTCTTTCGGGGCTTTTTCGGGAGTCGCCTTCTTCGGCGACGGCGTGGGCGTCGGCTTTGCCTGGGCTTTCTTCGGCTCTTCCGCTGTCGGTTCTTGCGCCGGAGAACCGGTCCGCGCGATCTTCTGGCCGGTGAGCTTCTCGATCGCAGCCACCGCATCGGAATCCGCGCGCGTGGCGAGCGTGATGGCAATGCCCTTCATTCCAGCGCGGCCGGTGCGCCCGATGCGATGAACATAATCGTCCGGCTGCCAGGGAACGTCGAAGTTGATGACGTGGCTGACGCCTTTGACGTCGAGCCCGCGCGCGGCGACATCGGAGGCGACCAGGATGTTGATCTCGTCGCGCTTGAAGCGGTCGAACTCGGCGATGCGTTCGGGCTGGTCCATGTCGCCGTGGATTTGGCCTGCCTTGAAGTGCGAGCGCCTGAGGCTGGTGGTCAGCTCGCGGACGGTCGTCTTGCGGTTGCAGAAGACGATGGCGTTTTTCACCTCGTCTGAGCGCAGCAGGTCCTTCAGCACGTCCTTTTTCTTGTCCGGACGGGTCTCGATCAGCCTCTGCTCGATGTTGATGTTGGCCGTCGCGGGCCGCGCCACCTCAACGCGCTTCGGGTCGTTCAGAAACCGCTCGGCGAGCTTCTGGATCGGCGGCGGCATGGTCGCGGAGAAGAGCAGGGTCTGCCGGTTCTTCGGCAGCTTCGAGCAAATCTCTTCGATGTCCGGGATGAAGCCCATGTCGAGCATTCGGTCCGCCTCATCGATCACCAGCAGTTTGCAGTCTGTCAGCATGATTTTGCCGCGCTGGAACAGGTCGAGGAGGCGGCCGGGCGTGGCGATCAGCACGTCCACGCCCTTTTCGAGCGCGGCGATCTGGTCGCCCATCTGAACCCCGCCCATCAGCAGCGCCATCGAAAGCGGGTGGTACTTGCCGTACTTCTCGAAATTCTCCGCGACCTGCATCGCCAGCTCGCGCGTCGGCTCGAGGATGAGGGAGCGCGGCATTCGGGCGCGGCTCCGGCCCTGGTGGAGGATGTCGAGCATCGGCAGGACGAAGCCCGCCGTCTTGCCGGTGCCTGTCTGGGCGATCCCGACCAGGTCGCGTCCCATCAAGACGCTGGGGATCGCCGCCTTCTGGATCGGTGTCGGTTCGGGATAGCCGCTATCCGCGACCGAGCGGACCAATTCGTCAGATAAGCCGAGAGCGGCAAAAGGCATCGAATATCCGGAAGAAATGAAAGCCGCGGCTTCTTGTGGCCGATGCGGCAACGGCCGTTCCGGCGCTATGCTGCGCCCGAGGCCATTGTCAAGAAAGCAACACACGCAGGCTGTCCGGGGGGCAGCCGAGCATGATGCTTAATGCTTGAGCCTCGGCACAAGTTGCCTGAACTTCTCGATCGTGCAGCTTCCGCCCATCCGCGAGTGGATAGCGTCGCGGCGGGCGCAGAGGCGGTCGTCCTGCGCCTGCAGGTAGAAACCGGCGTAGAAATCGAGCGCCGGGCAGTCCTCGTCGAACTTGGCGCGGATACGGCTGCGGTCCGCAAGCACGAAATCGACCTGGTCGATCTGCTCCTCGCCCGACAGCACTGCGCGGCGGATCGCGCCCGTAGGAATGCACTTGGGCCCCTTGTGCTCGATCCACTCTATTTGCGGAACGAAGGCACGGGGCTGGACGGGCACGCGCAGGATCACCTCGTCCTGGACGACCAGGCGAGTGACCGATTGCTGCACGGCTCCGGGCTGCACGGCGAAAAAGCCGAGCAGCACCGGAAACAGGCTCAGGAATATTGCCGGAGTCACTTACCCACTCGCCCTCACCGGCCCGGCTTCGCAGCGAGGCGTTGAACAATCAATGAATTATCGGATGCGGAAGACCTAAGCTCTTGGTCTTCGCGACGCTTGCCTAACAGCTTGAACGCCAATAGAGGCCTGCCGCAGAAGAATTTTCGGCCGGTTCGCTTGACGCGAGGCCGTAAGTCCGAACCCCAGGAGATAGACACCAATGGCGACTGCCGCGCCGACCCAAAGCCTGCCGTTGTTCTACAAGGAGCTCGAGCCGCTCAACGTCACCCAGCACGGGAACATGAAGGTTCGGCCGATCACGTCCATGCCGGAAGTGGGCCGGACCCACGGCGTGCCCGTCACCGTCGATGAATTCGCGCTCGCCCAGCGCCACTATCCGATCGTATTTTCGATCGGCGACAATCCGGTGCCGATCGCGCTCATGGGCCTCAACGAGGGCGTGAACGTCTTCCTCGACG
>CBHTSV010000258.1:0-2649 GCA_966095215.1 uncultured Sphingomonas sp.
AGGCGGCCGAGAAGGCCGCGCAATATGCGGCGCGATCGGGTGAGCTCGAACAGCGCGTGCAAGTCCTCGAACAGATCGTCACCGATCGTGGCGCCGAGACCGCCCAGCAAATCGAGGCGCTGCGCAAGAAGCCGGCTCGAATCAGCCGCCGCAGCGAGCCCGCAGACGATTCGGCCGCTTGAATTGCACGGGCGGTGCTACGACATATCGCAGACATGTCGCCGGTCGAGGGGAAAGACGCGATGAACCCGTTCGAATTTGTCCTCGCAATCGTCTTCATGGTCTTCATGTTTGGCCTGCTGAGACGTCGCATGGGGGTTCGCCACCGCTGGGAATGCGGGCCCGAAATTACCGAGAAAAACGAAGAGAACGAACGCCTGCGGCAGCAGGTGAAGCAGCTCCAGGACCGCATTCACGTCCTCGAGCGGATCGTCACGGATCGCGGAGTTGAAACCGCAGCCCAAATCGAGGCACTGCGTGAGCGCGACAAGATCGATGCGGAGGACAAAGAGTAATGGAAGGCGGTCAAATCATGGTGGTGACGATCGTAGCGATCGTCATGGTCGCCTCGATCATTAAAGCCAAATATGGCTATGGTCGCCACTTCCGCCGGAATCCCGGCATTCCGGCCGAAGAGCATGCCGAGAACCTGCGGCTGCGCGACGAGGTCAAGGAGCTCAAGGAGCGCATCAAGGTGCTCGAGCGGATCACGGTCGAAAAAGAGAACAGCCTGGCCAAGGAGATCGAGTCGCTGCGCGACCGCTAGTGGCGATGACGCAGCGGTGATAGGGCGGCCCCATGTCGCTTCCTGCGCTAGAGGACATTCTTGAAGACTATCAGCTGGTCGATGGCGAGGACCGGTACCGGCTGCTGATCGATCTCGGCAGGCAGCTCGAGCCGATGCCCGACGCGCTGAAGACCGACGCCACCAAGGTACGTGGTTGTGCCGCTTCGGTCTGGGTCTATCCAACGGTCAGTGAGGGCCGGCTCCATTTCCTCGCCGACAGCAACGCCGCGATCACCAAGGGCATTGTCGCGCTCATCCTTTCGGCGGTGCAGGACAAACCGGCGGCCGAGGTGGCGGAGATGAACGTCACCGAGGAGCTCGCGCCGTTCGAGCTGAGGAAGCATCTCAGCGCCAACCGCACCCAGGGCGTACCCAACATGATCGCGCTCGTGAAGCAGACCGCCGAGCGCTACGCGGCAGCCGCCTAGGCCGCTTTGCCGCTCTTTCGCTCTTCGGCACGTTTGAGCACGTCGTACGCCGCCTGGATTTCGCGGAAGCGCTTTTCGGCTTCCTTGTCGCCTTGCTTGAGATCGGGATGGTGCTCCTTGGCGAGCCGGCGATAGGCGCTGCGGATCTCGCGGAACTCGACGTCGCTCTCCAGCCCAAGCACCGATAGGGCCCTCATCTCGTCGCGGCTGCGGCTTCCGTCCCCCGGCCCGGCCCATTTCCACTGGGCCGACTTGCGGTAGCCAGAATTGCCCCGCTCCTCCTCCGCCGCCCGGCGCGCCGCCTCCTCGGGGCTGAGCCCGGCGAAATAGTTCCAATTCTTGTTGTATTCGGCCGCGTGCGCCTCGCAGAAATACCAGCGCTCGCGGCTGTTCGGCGCCTTCGGCGCGGGCCGGTCGCCGATTTCCGAGCAGCCTTCACGGTCGCACAGCCGCATTCGCGCCGCCGAGCGGCCCTTGTCGCCATAGGAGCGCCAGCGCGGGAAACCCCAGTCGTCGGATCGTTTCTGCTTCGCCATCGACGCTCCGATAGAGGCTGATTGTGCTCCTGCGAAGGCAGGGGCCCAGTCCGAAAGGTGAACCCCGCCCTTCGCCGGGGAACAGGAGTGCCAGAGAGCCTATAAGCCGGGTTCTGTCCGTCGCGCTTCAAAAGCGAGACTGTGCGGCCATTCCTCTAGGAGACGGGTCGCCCCGCCCCTCAAGCAACCAACCCGGGCGGCGAGCCGGAACTTAAGCCCATATGCCGCCCCTATTCGGTCTTGCACCCGGTGGGGTTTACCGTGCCGGACCTGTTGCCAGGCCCGCGGTGCGCTCTTGCCGCACCCTTTCGACCTTACCCGTCCGAAGGCGGGCGGTGTCCTTTCTGTGGCACTGTCCCTGAGCCGCCTTCGCCGAAGCTAATGGCGCACCGCCGGGCGTTACCCGGCACCGCAGTTCCGTGGAGCCCGGACTTTCCTCGCCCCCGGATCAGGTCCGGGACCGCGGCCGCCCGGCCCTCTGGCCTGTAAAATATGGGTTATTGGGGCCGTGGAAGCAATAAGGCGAGCAATTTGGCCCGGCATTCGCCGTCGATGATCCCGTCGATCAGGTCGGGCCGGAAGCGGCGCTGGAAGGCGATCACCGCCTTCTGCTCGTCGGTCACGTCATAGCCGAAGCGCTCCAGCGCCAGCAGGAACCCGGCATCGGTCCAATAGGGATCGATCAGGTCGCGGGTCGGGCTCGGCAGCGCGAGGCGGCGCTTGGCCAGCGCGGCCCACGGAAACAGCTCGCCCGGATCTTCCTTGCGCGCGGGCGCGACGTCGGAATGGCCGACGACGTTGCCGCGCCCGATGCCGTGCCGATCCTTGATATCGGCCACCAGTGGGATGAGGGAGGCGATCTGCTCGTCCGGAAAGGGGCGGTAGCCGAATTCATGCC
>CBHTSV010000259.1:0-6283 GCA_966095215.1 uncultured Sphingomonas sp.
TAAAGCTCCATCCGGTGATCCACGAGGCGGAAGCCGAGCTTCTCGGCAATTCGCTTCTGCAACGCTTCGAGCTCGTCGTCGACGAATTCGATGACGTTGCCCGTTTCGACATCGATCAGATGGTCGTGGTGGGTCTCTGACGCCGCTTCGTAGCGCGAGCGTCCATCGCCGAACTCGTGCCGCTCCAGGATGCCGGCTTCCTCGAACAGTCGGACCGTGCGATAGACGGTCGCGATCGAGATGTTCGGATCGACCGCGGACGCGCGCGCATGCAAGGTCTCGACGTCCGGATGGTCCTCGCTGTCGCCGAGGACGCGCGCGATGGTCTTGCGCTGCTCGGTGATGCGGAGGCCCTTGTCGGCACACAAGGCCTCGATGTCGATCTTGCGCGTCATGGGTCGAAACTAGGCATGCGGACCGGGAGCGTAAAGGTTTTGCTCCTTACTTTCCCCGACTCTTGCGTCGCTTGGTGCCGAGCCCGATCGACTTGGCCAAAGTGCGCCGCTGTTCGGCGTAATTGGGCGCGACCATCGGGTAATCGGCTCCGAGGCCCCACTTCTGCCGGTATTGATCCGGGGTGAGGTTATAGTGGGTCATCAGATGCCGCTTGAGCATTTTCAGCCGCTTCCCGTCCTCGAGGCAGACGATGTAGTCGGGCTTGATCGAGGAGCGGATCGGGACCTTGGGTTCCGGCCGGGCTTCGGGCGCCGAGTTCTGGCGCGAAATACCCGTCAAAGCTGAGTGAACGTTCTGGATAAGATTCGGCAAGTCGTTCACTGCGACGCTGTTGTTGCTGACATGGGCCGCGACAATGTCGGCGGTAAGAGTCAGCAACGTGTCTTCGGCACTTTCGTTGTCGGCCATAAAATGGTTTCCTGGACCAGAGCAGAGACCAATGCAGCCATCTAAGCTGCAAGAAGCACGCTACGCGCGTCTGTAGAGTCGCGCAACAGCAGGCAAGTATTGTCTAAATTCAGGACAAGATCAGAGGTTTTTAGCAAAGGTCAGGGCGTCGTAACGCCGCCCGTCATTCGCCTGATAATAATTGCGGCGTCGCCCAATCGCCGAGAAGCCCGCGTCCCGATACATCGCTGCGGCCGGATTTCCGTCCCTTACCTCAAGGTGCACGCGCCCGGCGCCGGCGGCGCGCGCTCGCCTCATGAAATCCTCGAGAAGGCGGCTTCCGATGCCCTGTCGGTGCCGGCTCGGAAGGACCGCGAGAAGCAGCAACTCCGCTTCGTCGGCGACGCTTCGAGAGAGCGAAAAGCCGACGGCCTCGGCAGTGTCCCCGTCGCGGGCGAGGGTCAGCGCCACGCCGGCCATCGGCAGAATCCCGGCGCATTGGGACCGCGTCCAGGCCTCGCCATATCTGGAGCCGAACGCTGCCTCCATGATCTCGATGACGTCGTCGAGATCGCTCGACGTGCCCGTGTCGAGCCTGACCTGGCTGGCGAGAGCGGGCGTCGCCATCAGGCGGCCTCCCTCGCGCGGGCATCGGGAGCTCGGGCATAGACCGGCTTCGGCGGCCAGGAGCGAAGGGCAATCGGGAGCTTCAGCGCGTCGGCGGCGGACGGCCAGCCATCCCGCGCTTCGCCCCAGCCGCGCGCTTCGACCAGCTGCCCGGCGCCGGATCCGAGGACCAGGTCGGCAGAGGTGGCGGCAGCTGCGACAGCCGGCGCGGCGTTGACCAGGTCGCTCACTGGCTCACCAGTCGTGGCATCGAATTGCTGGACGAACAGCTCGCCATGGCCGCCGATCACTGCGGCGGCGACTTCGCCCTGCCCGGCGCAGCCCGCCGCAAGGAGCGCCAGCGAGGACATTCCACGAAGCTCGGCATCAAAGCCGATCGCGAGGCCGTTCGCCGCGGCGATTCCGACCCGGATGCCGGTAAAGCTGCCGGGGCCGACGCCGACGATGATGGTATCGGCCGTGCGGCCGTCGAGCATCTCGGCGATCATCGGAACCAGACGCTCGCTATGGCCGCGCCCGATGATCTCGTCCCGCCGTGCGACGCACTGTCCCGACCCGTCGAACAAGGCGGCGGTGCAGGCTGCACTCGACGTGTCAAACGCGAGGATCATGGTGAACGGATGATGGTCACATGCAGCCCGACGCCGCAAGCCCCAAAGATATCAGTCCTTTAAACCGCCTCTACCGCTTCCACTTCGGGCACGTAGTGGCGAATGAGGCTCTCGATGCCGCGTTTCAGCGTGATGGTCGAGGAGGGGCAGCCCGAGCAGGCGCCGTGCATCGTCAGGTACAGCCGCCCGTCCTTGTAGCCCTTGTAGGCGATGTCGCCGCCATCCTGCGCGACGGCCGGACGGACCCGGGTCTCGATCAGCTCCTTGATCTGGTCGATGATGTCGGCATCCGCCGGGTCTTCCTCGAAGTCAGTGTCGTCCGCCACCTGAATGCCGGCGGCGGTTCCCGGCGCGAACAAAGGCGCTTCGGTGACAAAGTGGTCGAGCAAAGTTTCGAGCACCAGCGGTTCGAGGTCGCTCCACGACACGCCTGGCGCGGCGGTCACCGAGATGAAGTCACGGCCGTAGAACACGCCTTCGACCATTCCGCTGTCGAACAGAGCCTTTGCGAGCGGCGACGCTTCCGCGGACTCCGCATCGGGAAAGTCGCGCGTGCCCGCATCCATCACCGCCTGGCCGGGCAGAAACTTGCGGGTGGAAGGATTGGGCGTCTGTTCGGTTCGGATGAGCATGGTCGCGATGTGGGCCGCCGGGCCGTCTCAATCAAGCAGTGGCGGCGATCCAAAAGGTGGCGCGCCCGCGACGACCCAACGTGCAACCCCGAAGGCGATCACGATGCAGATCGCCGCAACCCACCACTTCGCCGGCCGCATCGGAGCCGCTCCCGACCGTAGCTCGGCGCGTCCGGTGATCATCGGCCCGGTCAGTTTCTTTCCACGCAGCCGATAGAAAAGGATCGCGGCCACGTGGAGCACGACGAGCGCGAGGATGACGTTGAACCACAATTCATGGATGTCGCGCGCCTTGTCGGCAGTATCCGAGCTGACCAGGCTGTTGAGCGGTCCGAAGTAGATGCCGTCCTCGTCCTGGGAGATCAGGCCAAGACCGACCTGGACCGCGACGGCCACGAACAACGTGACAACGCTAAGTGCGCCCAGCGGCGTGTGGCCGATACCTGTCCATTTGCCCTTGAAATAATCGGCGATTGAGCGCGGTCCGCGCACGAAGCTGGAGAAGCGCGCGGTCGAGCTTCCGACGAAGCCCCACAGCAAGCGGAAGACAAGCAGCGTCAGGATCGCGACACCCGACCAGATGTGCCAGTCGGTATGGTGATTGTGGACCGACCACCAGCTGAAGGCGATCAGCGCGGCGAGCAGCCAGTGGACGAGCCGCGTCGGCAGGTCCCAGACGGGCTGCTTGCTCCCCCCGCCGTCGCTCAGTGGTGCATCTCCGACCGGTATTTGTCATGGCACGCCTTGCACGCCTCGTTCATCGCTCCGAAGCGCGCCTTCATCGCCTGGACGTCTTCACCGGCTGCGGCCGCATTCATCGCCTTCGCCGCCGACTGGAAGTTGTGGAGCTTGGCGAGGAAATCCGCCTGGTTCTGCCAGATTTCCGGCTTCGCTCCGGTTTTCGCGACGTCGGGGCCGGTGCCGAGCGGGAACCAGCCGGAAGCGTTAGCCGCCAGCTTCGCAATATTCGAGGCGGACGAACGCACGGTCGGCATGAAGGGCGAGCTGGAGACGAGCTCGCGGTGGAGCGCCTTGTTGTTCTTGCCGATGGCCTCCATGCCCTCGTGCCGGACATGCATGACCTTCAGCGCTTGCGCTCTGGGCAGCGGGCGAACCGCGATCATGATCATGTTGTTCGCCGTCGCGGGCGGCTGGGCGGTGTTGGAGGTATTCGCCTGGCTGTTGTTGGCCTGACTCGTCTCGGGACCTCCGCAGGCGGTCAGCAACGCACATGCACTCAGCGCAATCAAACCAGGGCGCATACAAACTCCTATTCCGGGGCCTTCCAGCTGTCGTCGATCATCTTGATGATGCCAGAGAAATCCTTCGAGCCGCCGCCGCGGTCGACGAAGCGCTGGTAGAGCTCCTCGGCCTCCCCACCCATCGGCGTGTAAGCGCCGACAGATTGGGCGGCGTCCATCGCCAGCTTCAAATCCTTGAGCATCAGCGCCGCGGCGAACCCGCCTTCATAATCGTGATCGGCCGGAGTGTCGGGCCCGACGCCCGGCACCGGCGCGTAGCTCGTCATCGACCAGCTCTGGCCCGACGCCTTGGACGAGATGTCGAAGAAGGTCTGGAGGTCGAGCCCGAGCTTCTCCGCCAGCACGAAGGCTTCGCACGTCGCGGCCATGGTCGCGCCGAGGATCATGTTGTTGCAGATCTTCGCGGCCTGCCCAGCGCCGGGTCCGCCGGCGTGGATCACCGCCTTGGCCATCGGCTCGAGGAAGGGTTGCGCTCGCTCGAATGCCTCGTCGCTGCCGCCGACCATGAAGGTCAGGGTGCCGCCCGCCGCGGCCGCAATGCCGCCGGACACAGGCGCGTCCACCATCGTGTAGCCTTGCCGTGCCGCTTCCTCTTCGATGGTCCGCGCGCTCGCGACGTCGATGGTCGAGCAGTCGATCAGGATCGCACTGGACGGCGCCTTGCCGAGCACATGATTACGATGGACGTCGAGCACGTGCTGAGCGGCCGGCAGCATGGTGATGACCACGTCCGCGTCAGCGACAGCTTCGTCAGTCGATCCGGCACGAACGCAGCCTTTCTCGACGGCGCCGGCGAGCGCTTCCTCGCTGAGATCGAAGGCGCGGACCTCATGCCCTGCCTTGGCGAGATTCGGCGCCATTCCGCCGCCCATGTGGCCGAGGCCGATGAATGCGATCTTCGCCATCATTTACTCCCCTCCCGCCTGGCGGGAGGGGCAGTGGGTGGACCTGTCTCCCGAGCGAGAAATCAATCACATGCCCACCCCTAACCCCTCCCGCAAGCGGGAGGGGAATGAGCTCACTTACCCTTCCACTTGCCGGGCCGCTTCTCGACGAAGGCGGCCATGCCTTCCTTCTGGTCCTCGGTCCCGAACAGGCCGTGGAACAGCCGGCGCTCGAAGCGGATTCCCTGTGACAGCGGCATTTCGAACGCCGCATTAATCATCTCTTTGACCGCGATTGCGGCAAGCGGCGGCATGGCGGCGATCGTCTCCGCGGCCTTCAGCGCTTCGTCGAGCAGCTGGTCTGCCGGAACGACACGGGCGACGAGGCCGGAGCGCTCCGCCTCCTCCGCGTCCATCATCCGGCCAGTCAGGCACAGGTCCATCGCCTTGGCCTTGCCGAGCGCATGCGCCGTGCGCTGCGATCCGCCCATTCCGGGAGTGACGCCCAGCTTGATCTCGGGCTGGCCGAATTTCGCGGTGTCGGCAGCGATGATGAAGTCGGCCATCATCGCCACCTCGCATCCGCCGCCGAGCGCATAGCCGGCGACCGCGGCGATCCAGGGCTTGCGCGTCGCGGTGACCTGCTCCCAGCCGGCGAAGAAGTTCGCGGTGTACATGTCGGCGAAGCCCTGCGGCTGCATTTCCTTGATGTCGGCGCCGGCCGCGAAGGCCTTGTCGCCGCTTCCGGTGAGCACGAGGCAGCGCTGCGCCGGGTCCGCGTCATAGGCTGCGAAGCCTTCGATCAGCTCCTTCAGCACCTCGCTGTTGAGCGCATTGAGCGCTTGCGGGCGATTGAGCGTGACGAGCGTCACCGCGCCGCGCTGCTCGACGAGGATCGTATTGTAATCACTCATTGTCCGGTCTCCGGGAAAGGCGTCCATTCCTCGCTGGGCGGAAGCGGCGCGAAGAGGACGTCGAGCATCTCGTCGGTGACCTCTTCCGGCGTCGGGGGGTCCCACTGCGGATCGCCTGTCTTGTCGATGAGGAGCGCGCGCACGCCCTCGCGGAAGTCGTGGGTGCGGACCACTCGACCGGCGAGCGCATATTCGGCCCGCATCTCGTCGGTGAAGCTCGTCCGGTGGGCGCCTTCGGTCATTAGCCGAAGCGAGACCTTGCACGAGAGCGGGCTCTTCGTTCGGAGCGTCTGCAGCTCGGTGGCTGCCCATTCGCTCTCATCCGCTTCAAGGGCGGCGAGAATCTCCTCTAGCCGGTCCGAGGAGAAAAGGCGCGTAATGAACGGCAGGTTCGCCGCAATCTTGGCCTCGGGCGGCGTCGCCGAGAACGAGCCGAGCGCGCCCTGCGCCCGTGTCGGGGTCTTGGCGACGCGTTCGATCATCTCCTCAAGGGAGGCCTGTTCGACGTAA
>CBHTSV010000260.1:0-3444 GCA_966095215.1 uncultured Sphingomonas sp.
TCGAAGATCATCGGCAGGACTCCGTCGAACGTTCCGGTCGCGTCCAGCTCCTTGAAACCGAGCGACTGGACGAAGGTGCGGGCGTCGAGGCCGATGACCTGGAAGGTCAGGCGTTTGGCTGTCGGACGACCGAAGTTGAGAATGGTTTCCTGGAGGACGAGGCGCCCGCCCATGAAGGGCCACTCGCCGCGCTCGATCTTCACCAGCTGGTTCGGCAGAAGCTGGTAGCGGATGACGCCATTCTCGACGAGGATGCCGGGGTTGATCGAACGGACGGTCATTACCTGGCCCGGCGGCGTCTCGAGGCCGAGCAGATCGCTGAAATGGATCGTCCCGCTCATGCCCGTCACCGGGCCGAAGGGTGCGGCGAGATCGAGATTCGCCGTCGAGAAATCGCCAGTCGAGGTGACATTCCCCTTGGCGTCCCAGTCGATCCGGCCGCGTCCGCTGATCGTGCCGTTAACGAGCGCGATGACGCCTTCGGTGAGGCGCGTCAGCTCTTCGGGCTGGAGGTTCGGGCCGAAGGCGAGGCCCGGAACGTCGAGGATAGCGTGGCCTGCGCCCGTCGAGAGGCGATGCTCGATCGAGACGTCGGTGACGAGGGTGCCCTCATGCCGCAGACCGCCGGTTGCCCGAACATAGTCACCGGCGATGCTCAGCTTCAGATTGTCGCTGCGCAGCGGATAGAAACGCGGATCGGGATTGCGGTCGGACACCAGCCCGCTGCCCGCCAGGGTCAGATCCCCGCCTTTTAGGCTCCACTTCCCGCTGGCATCGCTGAGCAGGATGGGAACCGTGCCGATGGTCCCCTTCAATCCGGCGAAATTGCCGCCCGTGCCACGTCCCGCGAAGTTGCCAGTCAGGCGCGTGGCGTCGAACACTATCGGCGAGGCGCTGCGGCCGAGCCGCATCGAGAGGCGGTTCAGAGCGAACTGCTGGCCGACGATCTGGCCGCCGGCCGTGGCCAGCCGGAACGGTGAGCTCCCGATCCGCCCATTGAGCACGGTGTTGCTGAATCGCGCGCCGTAGCGCACGTCGCCGCCCGGTGCCTTCGAAACCATTGCCGGCCCAATTGGGCAGACCGGCAGGCGCGTCGGCCCAAGCTGGAGCGCGCTCATCTGCAGGTAATTCCAGCTGACGACCTCGCAGGCGGTGCCGAAGGCGAAGCTTCCGCCACGGCCGACGCGGCCCTCGATCGGCAGGCGAAGCGTTCGTACGCGTCCATTCGGGAAGGGACCGTCGAGCTGGGCGATGGTGCTGAGCGCCGTCGATCCGCCTGGCCCGGGGCCGAAGCGGATCGGGGGACGCGCAAGCCGCGTTCCTCCGACGGTCTAGGGCGGGAGCGCGGCCCCTCCGCTCAGCGGCGCCCCGGGCCGCGGCTGGCGCAGGCTGACGCGGCCGTTCGGAAGGCCGCCGCCGCTCATCATGATGTCGCCGTAGATCCGCAGCGAGTAGGCGGGCCAGTAATAAGTGACTCCCGAACCGCCCGAGATCCGCGCCCGGGCGCCATTGGGTCCGCGGATGTCCGCATCCGTGACCCGCGCCCCGCCGCCGCCCGGGAAGTTCACCAGTCGGAGTCCGCCGGCGATGTTGAAATTGCTTGCGGTGCGGCTGATCGCTCCGCCAATGGCCGTGGCAACCGGACCGATCGGTGTCTTGCGCGCCGCCGCCAATGGCTGAGTCACTCCGGCGAGCATCGATGGATCGAGCGCTGAGCTGTCGGCGGCGAAATTGCCGAGCAGGGCAAAGGTGCCTGCGCGGATTCCGAGGTGATATCCGCCGTTCAGCCGCGTCCGGTCCGCATAGATCGTAGCCAGCCGCGACTTCTGCGCCGCGACCCTGACCTGCCCTTCGACTTCATCGAGCGACCCCTTGTAGGTTAGCTCGCCAGTGAATGCCGCAAGCCCATTGGCCCCGGCGACCAGCGACTGGATCGCCATCCGGCCCCGCCCATCCACGCTGGTGAAGGACTCGTTGAAGCTCGCTACCGCATCGAATCGCGGAGCGGCGACGTCGAACTTGCTCGCTGGACAGGTGAACCGGTCGAGCACGACCGGACCCTCGACGTTCGGACGGCGGGCGATCACCGCGACCGCAAGGTGCGCATGAAGCATGTGCGCCGCGCAGCGCCCCGGGATGAGATGAGGACTGGAGATGGCAGCGGAGCCCTTGAAGCCGCCGCTGAGCCTGCCATTGCCCTGCAAGGCGACACCGACCGGGCCGAAAGGTGTCGCCAGCGCGATGCTGCTGTCGGCGACGTCGAGAGCGATGTTGGGAAGCTGAAACGGCTTCTTGCTTGGCGGCGGGAGGAGCTTGTCGATCTGGCCCCAGCTTACTCTCCAGGCGACCTGGCGGCTGGGAACAAGCCGACCGCGCAGGCGCACTCCGCGCGCATAGACGCGATAGACCTCGAAGCTGCCGTTCCACTTGAGGCGCATCTGGATGATCGCATGGCGTGCGACGAGGTCGGGGCGCCGGGGATCGCCGATGACAAGGTCGTGGACCTCCTGCGTCCTCAGGCCAACGCGGTCGAGGTGATAGCTCGCGGTGACTCCGCGGCGCTCGAATTCCTGCTTCAGGAAGCGCGTGGCGATCGGCCGGCGCTCGATCCACACGACACCGATCGCGATGACCAGCAGGACGATGAGCCCAAGCGTGATCGTACCGGCGACCCAACGCCAACCCCGCCGTCTTACGACGATCGTCTGTCCGCTCTCCGGCATCGGCGATTACTAACCCATGCCAGCCGTGACCGTTCCAGCGGCGGCATGACCGCTTTCCATCGCCTCGGCTTCTGTGCTTAGTGGGTGACGCTCGGTGCCACCCCTTGAAGAGGAGCGGCATGCACGGGCGTGTCAGCAAAATTGAAGAGACAGCTTCGACGAGCGGGCATCGCGTCCGGCTCCGCGAGCGGCTGCTCGATGCAGGACCCGAGGGGTTCCACGATTACGAGCTTGTCGAATATCTGCTCGCGCTCACCATCCCGCGCATTGACACGAAGCCGCTCGCCAAGAAGCTGATCGACAGCTTCGGCGGCATCGGTCCCCTGCTTTCCGCGAGCGCCGACACGCTCCGGCGCGAGGGCGTGAGCGACGCTGCGATCGGCGCGCTGAAGATCGCCGAAGCCACGGCGCTCCGCCTGCTCGAGACCCGCGTCGAAGGCCGGCCGGTGCTGTCGAGCTGGGACGCGCTCGGCGAATATCTCCACGCGGCCATGGCCCATTCGCGCGTCGAGGAGGTGCGGATTCTCTTCCTCAACGCCAAGAACATGCTGATCGCGAACGAGGCTATGTGGCAGGGCTCGGTCGACGAAGCCTCGGTCCATGTCCGCGAGGTCATCGCCCGCGCCATCGCGCTCGGCGCGACCGCGCTGATCATCGTCCACAATCACCCGAGCGGCGACCCGACACCCTCGAACCAGGACATCCGCCTGACGCGCGACCT
>CBHTSV010000261.1:0-14645 GCA_966095215.1 uncultured Sphingomonas sp.
CCTGATCGACGAGCTGGTTGCGGATGGTGTCCGGATCCATCTCCGGCTGCGCTGTGACGTTGGCGTACAGCGGCACGGCCGGAGCTTCCACGACCACATAGGAGAGAGCATCGCGCATCGTCTCTGCGGCCGGCTGCATCAGCGGGCAGTGGAACGGCGCGGACACCGGCAGTGGCACGGCCCTCTTCGCGCCCATCTCTTTCGCGATCTGGATCGCCCGGTCGATCGCGCCCTTGTGACCGGAGATCACGACTTGGCTCGGGTCGTTATCGTTGGCGACCGTGCACACCTCCCCCTGAGCAGCCGCATCGGCGATCCTCTGGGCCAGCGCCAGGTCCGCGCCGAGCAGCGCCGCCATCGCGCCCTGCCCCACCGGCACCGCCTCCTGCATTGCCTGGCCGCGCAGCTTCAGCAGCTTCGCCGTCGTCGAAAGATCGAATGAGCCGGCCGCGCACAAGGCCGAATATTCGCCGAGGCTGTGGCCGGCGACAAAGCTCGCCGCGTCGGCGAGCCGAACACCCATGGTGCGCAGCACCGCGAGCGAATGCGCCATGATCGCAGGCTGCGCATTCTCGGTTAGCTTCAGCTCCTCGTCGGGCCCTTCGCGCATCAGCCGGAACAGGTGCTGACCGAGCGCTTCGTCGATCTCGTCGAACGTATCGCGCGCGGCGCGGCTGGCTTCGGCGAGCGCCGCGCCCATCCCGACCGATTGGCTCCCTTGCCCCGGGAAAATGAATGCGCGCATCTGCTCCCCTGTTCAGTTATGAACCGGCGCGACTAGGCCCGTGCGCCGCGCTTGCCAAGGCTGGAGGAAGCATGACGGAGGAGCGCAAAGCACGCCTGCTTGGGCCTTGGCTGACCTTTGCGCTCGTCATCGGCGGCGTCATTGGATCTGGCATATTCTATCTCCCGGTCGCGCTTGCCCCGCTTGGCGCCAGCGTGCCCATCGGCTGGCTGATCAGCGGGATCGGCATCATGGCCATGGCCTACTGTTCCTCGCGCATCGTCAGTCCGGACGGCGGAGGCCTGCAGGCCTATGTCGAGAAAGAGCTCGGCCCGGCTGCCGGCTTCATTGTGACGTGGATGACCTGGAATTCGTCATGGATCGGAGTTCCCGCGGTCGCGCTCGCCACGGCTGCGGCGCTCGGCCGCGTCGTGCCGGCCCTCGCCCCTCACCTTGTCGCACAGTCGTTCATTTTAAAAAACCTCCAGACGCAAATGAATCTGACAGGCATCAAAGCGACCGGAGAGCTCAACTTCGTCACCGTGCTCATCAAGGTCCTCCCGCTGATCGCCGTTATGGTGATTGCCGCAACGCTGGGATTTGGCGGCGGCCCGGTTCAGAAAATCGACGTTCCGCCGCCCTCGTTCGGCAATATCGCAACGGCGTCGGCGCTGTGCCTGTTTGCACTTACCGGCTTCGAGTTCGCGATGTCTCCCGTGGGCAAGATCCGCGATCCCGAACGCAATCTTTCACGTGGCCTGGTATTTGGAGTAGGCGCGGTCGCGGTCATCTACCTGCTGACGACGCTGTCGCTCAGCCTCATCATTCCCAATTCTCAGATCGCGAAAGCGATTGCACCATTCCCCGACGCAATCGGCAGTTTCTGGGGAGAGGGCGCGGCAACCCTCGCCGCCTTGGCGATGGCTATCAGTGCATTCGGAACGCTGATGGTGGCCATGCTTGCCACCGGTGAACTGCTCTACTCGATGGGACTTCGCGGCGACATGCCGCGTCTTTTCGGCGCCACCAACCGGTTCAACGCGCCCTATGCAGCGCAACTGGCGGGCGTCGCCCTCGGCTTCGTCCTCCTAGGGCTCAACGCGGCGAAGGGAACGACGCAGCTCTTCACCTTCATCACTTTGCTTGCGTCCGATGCCGTTCTGTACCTCTATTCCGCGGCAGCGATTGCCGCCGCGATCAAGGATCGGAAGCCTTTGACCACGTTCGCGACGGTGGTCGGTCTCGCTTTCGTGCTGTGGGCTTTCTACGGCTCGGGCCTTGAGGCCTTTCTGCTCTCGCTCGGCCTGCTCGTCGCCGGCGGCGTGGTCTTCCTGCTCAGAAAGCCTTGGACCACCCGGGCGCCGGAGGCTGCTCCAGCCGCGCCTCGGGAATGAGCTTCCGAAGCTTCTTCGAAAAGCTCCTCAGGCAGACCTCGCTCGTCCCAAGCGGCCCTGGCTTGTAGGTCGGCGACTGCATTCCAAGCTGCACACGAGTGATCAGCTCGGTATCCTCCGCATTGACGCGCCGGTTGATCATCCAGTTAAGGTAGCGCGCCGCCTTCATCTCGCGGCGGTCGTCTGGGATCGCGTAGCTGATCTCGCGGATCACCGTCTCGGTCGCGCTCACCGGCAGGAACTGCATGAAGTCCACCTGGTCCGGGTAGATGTCGAAGGCGACGTTCGGGAAGAGCTTGTAATAGAGCCACTTACGCTGATGGGTCGGCGGCAGGTGCTCAACCGGCGGAAGGAAGTGCTGGTAGGCGCGCTCCATCGGGCTGGCGGACGGTTTTTCGACCAGGTCACCTTCCATCCGGTCGACATGCTCCTTGGCCTCGATCCTGTAATTGCGTTCGAAGAGCCGTGACAGGCCCGGGTGGCCGACCGGGATGTGCAAATGGTCGGAGTAATTGTCGGCGATCGTCTTCCAGTTGAGCGGCCGCGGGCGGAGCGTGACCCGGCCCATCACACGCAAATCTTCGAAGCGGTACGGCGCGACCTCCTGCTCGTAAGGCGCCATCATCTGGGCAACCGAGGGGGAACCCTGCTCGAGCGTCACGAACAGGAACCCGTGCCAATTCTCCAGCGGGACAGGAAAAAGACTGAACTGCTCCGGCTGCAATCCCGGATATTCGTTCCGGTGCGGAACGCCGACCAGCCGTCCGTCCCGCGCATAGCTCCACGCATGATAGGGGCAGGTCAGCACTTTCGCGCAGCCGCCAGTGCCGTCGACCAGGCGTGATCCGCGGTGTCGACAGACATTGGAAAAGGCGCGGACCTCTCCGTCGTCGCCGCGAATGACGATTACGCTCTCGCCGAGATATTCGATCGTCCGCCACTCACCGGGTTCGCGGATCTCGCTTTCGTGGCATACGACCTGCGGCGCCGCGCGTAGGAACGCCCTCTTCTCGGCCTCGAAGAACTCAGGATCGTAGTAGAGCCAGCCGGGCAGGCTCCAGTCATCGAGCGGGTCCGCGCCGGGCTGAACCGATTTCAGGTGAGTGGCCACGTCCATGCCCTTGCCATTTCGCGGCTTTTGCGGCAATGGGCGCGTCGGTTCGGGGTGGCTTCGGCTGCCCCGTTCGATTTTTGACGACAGCCGGAGGGGCTTGCCACTGGGGCAAGTCAGCGATCGGCCAAAAGAGAGAATTGAAACATGCCGCTCTACGAGCATGTTTTCCTCGCGCGCCAGGACCTCGCACAGGCCCAGGTCGATGCGCTCGCGGAAAACGCCACCAAGATCATCACCGACAATGGCGGGAAGATCGCGAAGACCGAGACCTGGGGTCTGCGCTCCCTCGCCTATCGCATCGCGAAGAACCGCAAGGCGCACTACGTCGCGCTGGACATCGACGCACCCGCCGCAGCGATTGCCGAGCTCGAGCGCCAGTCGAACATCAATGAGGACATCATCCGCTTCCTCACCATCCGCGTCGACGAGCACGAAAAGGGCCCGTCCGCGATGATGCGCCGCGGCGACAAGGAGCGTTCGCGCGGAGGCGACCGCGGCGACCGCATTCCCGATTTCCGCGCCCGTGAAGAGGAGGTCGAGTAATGGCCCGCGCATTTTTCCGCCGCCGCAAGTCCTGTCCCTTCTCCGGCAAGGACGCGCCCAAGATCGATTACAAGGACATCCGCCTGCTCCAGGGTTTCGTCTCGGAGCGCGGCAAGATCGTCCCGTCGCGGATCACCGCGGTGTCATCGAAGAAGCAGCGTGAGCTCGCCCGCGCGATCAAGCGCGCCCGCCACATCGGCCTGCTTCCCTACGTCGTGAAATAAGGAGCGCTCGACATGGAAGTCATTCTGCTTGAGCGCGTCGAGAAGCTCGGCGCCATCGGCGACGTGGTGAAGGTGAAGGACGGCTTCGCCCGCAACTATCTCCTGCCGCGCAAGAAGGCGCTCCGCGCCAACGAGGCGAACCGGAAGGTCTTCGAAGCGAACCGTGCGAAGATCGAGGAAGACAATGCCGCCAGGCGCACCGATGCCGAAAAGGCATCGAAGGGTGTCGACGGCAAGACCGTCCAGCTGATCCGCCAGGCGTCCAACGTCGGCCACCTCTACGGCTCGGTCAGTGCCCGCGACATCGCCGAGGCGCTCGAGGGCGTAGGAGCCAAGGTTGCGAAGAGCCAGGTCGTGCTCGACCGGCCGATCAAGACGATTGGCCTGCACGAAGTGCGGATCGCTCTGCACCCCGAAGTGTCGGTGACGGTGAAGGTCAACGTCGCCCGTTCGCCCGAGGAAGCCGATCTGCAGGCACAGGGCATTGACGTCCTGCAGCAGATGTTCGAGCGGGAGGCGGCGCCTGTCGTCGCCGAGGAGCTCGCGGCTGCCGAGGCGGAGGAGACCGCTGAGACGTCCGAGGCTCCCGCTGCCGAGGCTCCGGCCGAAGAGGGCGAAGAGCAGCAGGGCTGACTCCACCCTTCCGTCTCAACAATTAGGCCGCGGATCCTTGGGCTCCGCGGCCTTTTTCGTCAGCGAAGAGCCGTTCGTCGCAAACAACTTCTACCGTCGGAACGGTTGCTCGTGTCCTCTGGTTTAGCACTTCAGAGCCTAGCGGGGGCGAGAGAAGGAGCATCGCCATGGCTAACGAACGCGACAAGGAGAAACCCGCAAAGGCTCGCGACCAGGCAAAGCGGCAAACGACAGGCGGCCAGCAAAGCCACAGAAGCGAATATGGCACGCAGGGAAATCAGACTTCGAAATCCGGCGGTCAGCCGATCGGCGGTAATGACAGTGCAACGGGTTCGGGAACGCCCCTGACATCAGCCTATGGCGGCGCCGGCGGACCAGGCAGCACGACCGGCAGCGGGGTTGGGACGCCGGGTGGTGCCGCACCGCCGCGGAGCATGGGCACCAGGGGCGACGAATTCGGTCAGATGAGCGATTACGATCGCTCCGGGCAGCAGGGCCAGAGCGGCACGGGCCAGGCCGACCTCGGCAGTCAGGCGGGATCGACGCTCGCCGGCCACACCGACCAACAGGAACTGGGTGAGATCGGCGGCGAGATCGACCAGCCGGCGAGCTACGGCGGCGGAATCGACCGGCGGCAAAGCAATACCGAGGGCGAAGGCTTCATCCTCCGGCAGGACAGCGGCTCTGACGATATCCAACAGCGGAAGGGCGCGAGGAAGCCGTCGTCAGCCAAGTCCACAGGCGGCTCGGACTTCGCCGCGCAAGGCCGTGGCGCGCTCGACGAAGAGGATGAGGACGAGTCGGGAACCGGACCGAAGGATGTCGGATCGGGCGGCCCGGGAAGCTCAGTCTAGTTCAGGAGGCGCCGCGCTCCGACCGGGGTGCGGCGCCGCTCCTCACGCCGGCTCCTTCGCCAAATAAGCGGTCTCCCGTTCAATCCAGTGGCTGAAGCTCGGCCGCGTGAGAATTGAATCCACATAGGCTATCGTGCGCGGATAACGGGCCGGATCGACGTTCGTATCGGTGTGGCGGAAGTTCGCGAACGGACCCGCGACCGCGATGTCGGCGAGCGTCAAGCCATCGCCGACAAGGTACTTGCCGCCCTCCGGCACGGTCTTCTCCAGATAGTTGAGGATCGGCGGGAGATCGTTGAGAATGGCCGACTGTACGGCCTCCTCGTCGCCGGGCTTGCCGAGGAAGCGCGGCGCCACAATTCGGTTGAAGAAGATCTTGGCACCGCAGGCGACCAGGATCGTGTCGGCGAATTCCTCGAACCAGATCGTCTTGCCGCGAAGCTTCGGGTCGGCCGGGATCAGCCTCGGATCCGGGAACTTTGCCTCGAGATAGTGGATGATCGCGCTCGAATCCGGCAGCGTGTAGTCGCCGTCGCGAAAGGCGGGCATCTTCCGAAACGGACTGGCCTCGAGATATTCCGGACTGTGGTTCGGGAAACCGGTGGGCTGGAGCTCCAGCTCGATTCCCTTCTCCCCGGCGAAAGCGAGCACCTTGCGAACGAACGGCGACAGCGATGAGCCATAGAGTATCATGGGTGGATGCCTCCCGTTGCACGGCGAACGGCGGAGATTCAGCCCGTCTCGCCCGTTGAACAGCCGAGAAACCCACTAGGAGAGGACATCATGCGCAGCAACAGCGGCCGGGACGAATCCAGAAACAACATGCGCGACCCGACAATGCGTGACCGTGATCTCGGCCGCGGCAAGACCGGCAGCCGACGGACGAAGCTGAAGGCGCCGGCCGACCACCGCCAAGGCCGCAAGGACTAATCGTCAGCAGATCCGGTAGAATTCCGCGACCCGATCCAAGGCGAGCGTGAGCACCAGCTTGCCCGCGCGGGCCGGCCAGCCGAGGGCGGTCTCGGCTTCTCTCATCCCCTCGCCGGCGCAGACCACACGCCAAAGGATATCGGCGAGGCCCGGGCCGGCGTTCGCGACCGCGGCGTCGAACCGCCGTTTCGCATCGATCTGCGCGGCGCCGAGGTCCGGCCCGACGGCCGAGCCGCCGCGTCCTCGTGCCACCGGCGCCGCATCCCAGGCCATCGTCACGCGTGGGGCGAGTTGAGCTCGTTCCCAGTCGGTGCGGAGGCGCTCGCCGGCGTCGAACTGCCTTTGAGTGAGCAGGCCGCGCGCGAACAGCCATCCAAGCGGTGATTCGGCGGCGTTGACCGTGACCGATCGGCGGATGCCGTCCCGCGCCCGACTTGCGCCTCCCTCGATCGCCTGCTCCCGCAACAAGCGCGCTTCTGTTCCTGTGCCCATCCCTTGCTCCTGCTGGTGATTCGCCAGCCGCTTGCCACACCGGCAAAGATGTAGGAAAGAGAAGAACCGTTCTGGTTAGCTGCTGTTGGGGTAGGAAACGATGATCACGCGAATTCGCGAAGTGCGCCGGGCGCGCGGGATGACCTTGGACGATGTCGCTCGCGCCTGCGACCCGCCGACCACGCCGCAAACGATCGGGCGGCTGGAGACGGGCACGCGCACCGTCTCGGTCGGCTGGCTCAACCGCATTGCGAGGGCCCTCGGAGTAGAGGCGCAGGACCTGGTGGAAGGCGGCGAAACCGCCGAGCTGAAAGTCGCCGCGGTGCTCGGCGCGGGCGGTGCCGTCGCTCCAAGGCACGCAGCCATTGTCCTCCCGCCGCGCGTCGGTCAGGGCCAGGTCGCGCTGACCGTTTCGGCCAGCACCGGCGACTACCGCGCGGGTGACGAGATCTGGTGCGACACATTGATGCCGGAGGAATATGGCCGGGCGCTCAACCGCGACGTGCTGGTGCCTCGCCCCGCTGGGCGTTTCCTCTTCGGCCGCCTGATCGATCGAGACGAGGAGCGGCTCCAGCTGCTTCCCCCGGGCGCCGGCGGCCGTCAGCAGATCGTTGCCAATCCGCCGTGGATCGCCGTCGCGAGCAAGCTGGTGCGGAGCCTTTGAGCTCTTGTTCGTCTTCTTCTCGAACCGGCTCGGCTGCCTTCTCTCACTGCTCGCCAGCGCGATCGGAACCGTGGTTCTGCTTCTGCTGCTCGGCTGGATAAGGCTCTGACCTCGCGGTGCTCATGCGCCGGGTCCGCAATGAGCGGAAAGAATGCTATACGGTTCGTTCACCAGGACGCGAACCAGGGAGGCGGATGTGACCGGCATCCTCGATAAGTTCCACGTCGAACACGGCATCAACGGTGCAAGGGTCGTGGCGCGATCCCTTCAGCTTACCGGCTACTGCAATTCGGACGGCGAAGTCGATGACGCCGTTCAGATGCTCAAGGATGATCTCGACGCCTGCGCGAGAGAGATGAAGCGTCTCCTCGAGGTCAACCGCCGCGGTTCGCTGTTCGAAGGCTGGCCTTCGCCCCGCGATGAGATTGTGGACGCCTAAGACTCTTTGCGCGCCTGCATGGTGGGCGGTGACGGGCTCGAACCGCCGACCCTCTCGGTGTAAACGAGATGCTCTACCAGCTGAGCTAACCGCCCGCTCGCGGCACCTGCCACGCGGACGCTCATCCCGCAAGAAGTCTCAAATTACCGCAGCTTTCCCCACTTCGGCGAAGTAGCGGCGAAGCGCCGCGCTGGTCTCCGGTGCGAGCTCGACAAACACGCGGCGTCCATCGTGCGGGTCGGCACGGCGGATGAACAATCCCTCCTGGACCATCGTCTTGAGCCAGCGCAGCGCAGTCGTCGCGGGTACCGCGGCCGCGATGCACAGGCTGGAGACCGGCACCCGCAACTGCGCGATTTCGGCCTGCAGGAGGTCGAGCAGCATGTCCCACGCAGGATCGGCAAACAGATGCTCGGCGAAGTAGCGCGACCTCAGCCGCCGCGCCCGGATCACCGATCGCACCGTCTCCGCCGACACGACTGGCAGATCCTCGCTCGCGGTCGGCGTGAGCGCAGGCGGAGCGCCCCCCGGGCCAGTCGACAGCCGCGCAAGCGTCGACGCGATCCGGTTGACCTCCTCGCTGAGCTGCCTCAAGCGAGCGGCGTTTCTATCGGCGGCGACGTCGGAAAGGCGGGGTTGAAGCCCGGCCTTGGCGACTGTCAGCGCAAGCGCTGCGGCGCGTTCCGCGTCATCCGCGTCCACGATCAGCTCGACGTTCGAAGAATCGAGCCGCGACATCACGGGATCGATCAGGTCCGCCGTGGCGGACACGACAGCGCGATACCGTCCCTTCTCGACATCGCTCGCGATATGCCCCAGCAATTCGTCAGCGGCCGTACCGCCATCACGATCCAGTTCGATCCACACGGCAGTCGCTGCCGCCTGCAACTCGATGCGCTCGCGCGCAGTTTCGATTGGACGCCTGTCAGCGATCCGCAGGCCCGCTGCCTCAATCGTTAGGGCAGCGGTCGCCAGCGCTCTCTCGCTGGAACCAACAACCAAAACGGGGGAATTGTCGAAATAGGCAACATTGTCACGCTCGGAAGAATACGCGTCCATGTGGGACATCCCAGGATGTGGAACCAAACCGAGCACCGACCTGATAACGCGCATTCTGGAGAAAAGTCAGACGAATTCGGCTCCAGAACGGAGGCAACGATTAACTATCCGCTTAATAAGCGTGCATAGTGGCGCCGCCTCACCGGGGAATTGCCGTGAAGCGTGTGCCGATCTTGATTTCCGCGACCGAACGCGCGCGTTGGCTGGCCGAACTCGCCGCCGCCGTCGATGACGCACAGGTCCTGCTTTGGCGCATCGGCGTGCTCGAAGGCGACAATTCCGATGCGAAGGAGCTGTACGGTCGTCTGGAGGCGACGCGGGCAGAAATTGAATCCCTGCGCGGCCTTCAGGATCTCGCGCGCGACGCAATAGATCCGAATTGGATGAAGTTGTTTTGGCGGGAGGCTAGCCCGCGTGGTCCGCGCCCCTAGACGCCTTCCGGAAGTTCCCCGCCGCCCGCGAACGGATCGAGGAACGCTCCGAGCGGCGGCGGCTTCCAACCCGACGTGGCGACAAACGCGCGATTGAGGAACGCGCGTTTGCCATAGCGAAGCGGCGTTCCGTCGGGACCATCAACCAGGCCGCCCGCGGCAAGCAGGACCGCGTGCCCCGCGGCTGTATCCCATTCGCTCGTCGGCGAAAGGCGCGGGTAGATGTCGGCCTTCCCCTCGGCGACTATGCAGAATTTGAGCGAGGATCCTACCGAAACCCGTCCACATGCACCGACAGCCGCTTCCAGATAATCGACAGTTGCCTGGTTGAGGTGCGACTTCGAGGCGACCGCGGTCAGCTGCTCGCCGCGTTGGCGCGTTCGGATGGGCTGCGGTCCTTGTCCTTCGTCCACCCAGGCCCCTGCGCCGACACAGCCGCCATGCAATCGTCGCGTGGCCGGGGCGTAAACGACGCCAAGCCGCGGCTCGCCCCGCTCGATCAGCCCGATGTTGACGGTGTAATCGTCCCCGCCCCGAACAAACTCCTTCGTTCCGTCGAGCGGGTCGACCAGAAAGAAAGTGTCGTCATGCGCCGGGATGCGGCCCGCGGCGACCTCCTCTTCCGCAATCACCGGAACGCCCGGGGCAACACTCGCCAGCGCGGCAAGGATCACGAGCTCCGCCGCCCGGTCCGCCTCCGTCACCGGCGACATATCGTGCTTGGATTCCACCTCGAAGCCGCGGCGCACGACCGCGATGATCGCCTCGCCGGCCTCGACAGCCGCCTCGCCAAGCCGGCCCAGAAGCTGCCCGTGGTCCAACTTAGCGCGGCGCCATCCTGATCCCGCCATCGAGGCGCACCGACGCAGCGTTCATGTACGGATTTTCGATCAGGAAGCAGGCGAGCCGCGCATATTCCTCGGCTCGGCCCAGCCGTTTCGGAAACGGCACCTGCGCTCCCAAGGCTTCCTGCACATTCTCCGGCATCATCGCCACCATCGGCGTCTTGAACACGCCGGGCAGGATCGTGTTGACGCGAACCCCCTCGTTCATCAGGTCGCGAGCGATTGGGAGCGTCATCGCCAGCACACCGCCCTTCGATGCCGAATAAGCCGCCTGGCCGATCTGGCCGTCCTCGGCGGCAACCGACGCAGTGTTGATGACCACGCCTTTCTCACCATCTTCGAGCGGCTCCAGGTCAACCATCCCAAACGCGGAATTCGTGATGCAGCGGAAGCTGCCGATAAGGTTGATCTGTATGGCCAGCTCGAACTGCTGCATCGGATAGAGTTTCGCCGCCTTGGTCTCCTTGTCGCGCGCGACGGTCTTCGCGGCATTTGCGACACCCGCACAATTGACGAGGATCCGCTCCTGACCGTGAACTTCCCGCGCCTTGGCGAATGCCGCGGCGACCTTTTCGTCGCTGGTGACGTCGACCTCGCAGAAGATGCCGCCGATGTCCGTTGCGACCTGCTCGCCGCGTGACGCATCGCGATCGAAGATGGCGACCTTGGCACCGCGCCGCGACAGCTCGCGCGCGGTTGCCTCACCAAGGCCCGAGGCGGCTCCGGTCACGACCGCGGCAACTCCTTTAATGTTCATTCAAGCATCCCCTGTGGCAGCTACAGCGCGGCAAGGCGCGCTCGCGAGCCCGCCCTATCCGCCCCGCGTTGCCGAGCACAAGGGCTCGCGGCGAAACTCACGCCCGGTCGGCCCTTGCCCCTGGTCGCAAAGGCGACACGCTTCGGCTAAGCTGCGGCAATTCATCGCAAATGCAGGTTCGATGAATGATAAAAGCCGACTAACGTGTCGATGCATCGGTAGAGGGGGAGACAAGGTGAAGGGCAGTAAGCTGAAGGTCGCAGTTCTCGGGCTTTGCGCTTCGACATTGCTGTCCGCCGTTCCCGCCTCGGCCCAGCTCGGCACCACCGGTTACGCGGCGACCTCCGAGGCTTCCGCCGTGTCCGCCGCGGCCGGAGTTTCCGCCTTCTACAGCACGTGGCAGACTCAGCCGATCTGGTTTCGGGGAGGTGTCGCAAGCCCCGCCGTCGCCCAGCTGGTCAGCATCCTCCAGCGGGCGCCATTTGACGGGTTCGAACAAGGGCCGCAGCTCGCACAACAGGTACAGGCGGCAGCCAGCCAGGCGGCGAGTGGCAATCAGGCCGATGTGGCCTCCGCCGAACGGACGCTGTCCACGGCTTGGGTGCAATATGTGCAGGCGCTCAAAACGCGCACGAGGGGCATGATTTACGCCTACCCCGTGCTTGAGCCGCAGGGCTCGCGTGCCGACCAGATTCTTCTGACCGCGGCGGCCGCTCCTTCGCTCGAGCAGCACCTCGCGGCCGTCTCGAACGTCAACTCCATCTATGCGCAGCTGCGCAATGCGGCTTTTGCCGAGGCGCAGGCATCGGGGAACATGACGCCCGATCCGCGGCTGCTCGCCAATCTGGAACGCGTCCGGTCCCTTCCGGCAAAGGGGCGCTTTCTGCTCGTGGACTCCGGGTCCTCGATGCTGACGCTTTATCAGGATGGCCAGCCGGTTGACTCGATGAAGATCATTACCGGGACCGACGAGCTGCCCACGCCACTGATCGCCAGCATCATGTACTACATTACCTACAACCCGTACTGGCATGCGCCCGATCATCTGGTGCGCAAGACGATCGCGCCCAACGTGCTGCGCCTAGGACAGGGCTATCTGAAATCCCACGGCTACCACGTGATCGAGGAGTGGAGCGAACATCCAAAGGTCATCGATCCGACGGCCGTCGATTGGAAGGCGGCCGCGGCCGGCAAGCTCCACCTGAAGATCCAGCAGGACCCGGGCCCGCTGAACTCCATGGGAATCCTCAAATTCCCGTTCCCCAATCCTGAGGACATCTACCTCCACGACACGCCGGACCATTCGAAGTTCGCGAAGGACAATCGGAACCTCAGCAACGGCTGCGTGCGCGTGGAGGATGCAAAGCGCCTGGGACGATGGCTGCTCGGTCATGATCCGGTTCCACCAGGAACCGATGCGGAAATCAGGGTGCAGCTGCCGACGCCCACGCCGATCTACCTTACCTATATCACGGCGCAGGTTCGCGACGGGAAGCTGAGCTATCTCCCGGACATCTACGGCTGGGATAAGGCTCCGCCGACCCAATACGCATCGAGCCGTTAGAGCTCCACCGTTAGCGGCGGCGGAATTCCTCCGCGCTGCCGCGTTGGCTTCCAGCATGACCGCGCAAAAGAAAACCGGCCCGGACGAGTGCCCGGACCGGTGTTCTTTGCCGTAGCGGCCGCTTAGCCGCGCTCTGGCGCCGGTGGCGGCGGCGGAGGCGGAGGCGGCGGTGCCGGACAGGTATCCGTTGCCAAAATCACCGAACCGTCCGGGCACGTCTGCGTCGCCGGAGGCGGCGGAGGCGGAGGCGGCGGAGGCGGCGGAGGCGGCGGAGGCGGCGGCGGAGCCGCGAAGTTGTAGATAAGGCTCAGCAGCAGGCTGTTCGAGGTATAGTCGCCATGGAGCTCGAATGACCTTGCCGGATTCACCCCGAAGGTGTCCTGGAATGTCAGACCCGGCACCGTGAAATAACGATACTTGAGGCCCACATCGATGTTCGGATTGATCGCATAGCGGATGCCGGCGATCGCCTGGAATGCCGCTCGCGTATCCGAGTCGCTGACGGTCGGGCTGCCCGCCGGCTCCGTCGCTGCCGTGACCTTGACCTTGCCGAGGCCCGCGCCACCGCCGATGTAGCCACTCAGCCCGTCTTCATTCCCGAAGTCGAGCAGGACGTTCAGCATTGCCGAGAGGGCGCTGACATGGCCGCCGTCGAGATTGCCGCCGGTTCCGGCTGGCGCAATCCGCGCATCGGTGGTTACGCTGTCGACGCTGGCGCGCTTGTAAGCGAGTTCCGCTTCGGTGCGGATAACGCCCCAGTCGTATCCACCGATAACGTCGACATCGAAGCCGAGACCGTAGTTGACGATATAGCCGTTCGTCGACCCATGTACGAGGGTCAAACCGGTCGAATCCGAGTAATCGAAATCCTGATCCTCGACGAACATGCCGCCAGCTTCGAGACCCACATAAGGCGAGTGGTCACGAGCAAAGGCAGGAGTCGCGAGGGTTGTCGATGCGAGCGCCAACGCAATGGCCAGCTTGCGCATATGTGTCCCCTTTCACTGCGTCCGAATTGAACCGCGGGAACACATTATGAGAGCGCTGGTTGCCGCGCAAGAAGGCGAATGGCTCGACCTGTTGCCGAAAAGCCTCAATATTTTGTCATTCGACCGTTAAGCTATTGCCACACCGGCGATTTATTACATTTCGATCAGGCCGTGCCCGCGCAGTGCCGCGAGGATGTCGCCGACCGCGGCCCGAGCCTCCGCATCAATCGTCGAGCCGCTCGCCGGCGCAGCGATCGCAGCGGCTCGCGGTCCGACGACTTGCTGGCCATCGATGAGGAGGCTGGAGCCGCGCAGCGCACCGAGTTCCCACGCCCCTGATCGGAAGAGCGCCCATTTGCCTGTGGCGCGGATGAAGACGCTCATGCCCTCGATCGGCGAAACGTGGCGCCACCCGCCGCTCGAGAAGGCGGCAAGCGAATGGTCTTTCCCCGCCCATTCTCCCGTGGCCGCCGGGGCGACGATGTAGCACGCTCCCAGCGCCGGACTGGTCGGAGGAGCGGCTCGCGGCTCCTCTTCCACGGCGGCTGCGACAACGACGTCCAGAAGCTGCGTCGCATAGAAGTGGACGTACGGCTTGTGCGTGTAGGGATCGCGCAGAATCGTCGTCGCATTGCGCTCGGCGATCACATAGCCGGCCTTGAAGTTGCCGAACGCGATCGACAGCGAGCCCGCCGCAATGTCCGGCATGTCCTCCGCCTCGATCAGCGGATAGCCGAGCAAAGTCGCCGGCTGGCCCGCCGCCAGGCTCGGCTGGAACAGGAACTGCCCGTCCGTGGTCTTGAACTTGCGGATCGCCGCCGCGGTCGCCGAGTTCATCACGAACACCGCGCCCTGCCGGTAAGGCGAGCGCAGCGTCTGCACGAGGTCGATCAGCTTGTCCGCCGGGTTGCTCGCCGGGAAAGCGCCCGCCGTTCCGGTGCCGAGGAACTGCAACGTCCCCATCGGCCGCACTCCGTCCGCCGTCGTCG
>CBHTSV010000262.1:0-2238 GCA_966095215.1 uncultured Sphingomonas sp.
TGAACCGCGCTGAAACGAGCCATTCACGGTGCCGACAGTCTTTCGCGTTCGGCCTTTCACGCGCCACCGCCCGCCGAATCTTTCAAGTAAGCAGCCGTTCTTTCAACGGCTTAGCGCGTTCTACCAGTCAACACCTCCGGAAGACGAGGTGCGCAGGCGCTTTGCTGCGCCTGTACTCATGCGTTAAATCTTAAGGGAGGTACGAATGCGTAAGATCATGATTGCCGCCGCGCTCGCTGCAGCGGCCGCCCCGGCGCTGGCGCAGACCCAGCAGGGCCTCGTCAACGTCAACCTCAGCGACATCCAGGTCCAGCTCCAGGATATCCTGAGTCACAACAATGTGAACGTGCAGGTTCCCGCGAACGTGCAGCTGCCGATCGGCATTGCCGCGAAGATCTGCAACGTGAACGTGGCTGCGCTTGCCCAGCAGAAGGGCACGCAGAGCTGCGACGGAAGCGTTGCCAACGAATCGACGGCGCGGGCGATCGCCCAGGCGCTCCAGCGCGGCCAGCACCAGTAACTCGGCGACTGAAAGGACATGAAAGCCCGGCCGGAGCGGATCCGGTCGGGCTTTTCAGTTCGCCGGCGGAATCACCACCGCGCAGGCGATCCGCTCGCCGCTGTTGCCGTCCGGGTCTGTCGCCTCGTCGTCCTTGCCGGCGTGGATCACCAGGCTGAGGCCGCTTTCCGGGATCCTGCCGTGCCAGCGCGGGATCAGCCGGTCGGTGCTTCCGCGGCCGCCCGCGGCGACCTCGAGATTGTCCCAGTCGCCATCGTGCGGCCCTCCCGGAACCATTCCGTGCTTCGCGCCGCGAGTGTTCCAGTGCGGCCCGCTGCTCGCGAACCTGGGCGGGTCGCAGCGCCCCGCCGAGTGCAGGTGCACTCCGTGGTAGCCGGGCGAGAGGCCGCTGACCTCGAACGCGACGATCAGCCCCTGGCTGTCGGGCCTTCCGCTGACGGTGCCGATCCTTTTGCCGGACCGGCCGATGATGGGTCCGGAAAAGCCATGGGTGAAAATTTGCGTCACGCGCTCGTTGCCGCCGCGCGGCTCGGTCGCCGACCCGCAGCCGGCGAGCGCCAGCGTCAGGGCGGCCGAGAGGATGAACCGGTCGATCACCGCGCCGCTATTGCTGCGGTTCGTGCCGGAGTTCCATCCGCTGGCGCTTCAATCTCTCGTCGGCTTCGTCGATCGCGCGGAGCAGCTCCTCGAAGGCCTCCTCGCCCTGGAACTCCTCCACGGGCCAAAGCCGGTCGAAGGTCGGGCCGAGAAGCTTCAGGTCGCGCCGAGTCAGGAGCCCAACCGCGATGATGCGGTCCTGATCCATGTTACTATTGAAACGCTCGGATCGCGTCGAAGTGCCTGCTGCACGTTCGAAGCGAGATTGTGACACATGTGAATCATTTCGGCCGCCAGGGAGCGTATAAGCGACTCGCCCCACAACATGGGGGTGGCGAGTATGGAAAACGATCGCACCTACTTCATGCGTCGTGCCGCCCAGGAACGCTCGGCCGCCACTCAGGCGGAGGGTGAGACTGCCCGCAAGGCGCATCTCGAGCTCGCGCAGCGCTACCGCCAGCGGATCCGGTCGTCGGAGGTTCCTGCCTAAGGGTCAGCCGACGACTCGATAACGGACGAGCACGCAATTCCGCGCAATTACGCGCGCCTCGATCAGCTCGAGCTCGACCCGCCGGTTCATCGGCTGGAACGCCGGCGTCCCCTGCCCCAGCAGCACCGGCTGGATGTTGAGTCCGACCTCGTCGACCACGCCGCCCTCAATCAGCGCGGTGCCGAGCTCGCCGCCGCCCATGACGATGATATCGCCGCCGTCCTGACCCTTCAGCTCGCGGACGAACTCGACGGCGTCACCCCGCACCAGCTCGGCGCCTCCCTCGACGCTCTCCAGCGTCCGCGAGAAGACGTACGTCTTGATGCTGCCCCAGCTGATCGGCCCGCCCATGCGCAGCGCGAACTCATAGGTCTTGCGGCCCATCAACATCGTGTCGACGCCGCGCCACATCTCCTTCGTGAGCTCCGCGCCCTCGTCGCTACGGCGGATCCAGTCGATCGACTCATCCGGGCCGGTGATCAGCGCGTCGAGGCTGCTCGCCCCGCCGTAGGTCACCTTGCGCATTCAGCGGCGCGCGGTCGTTCCGCTCCGGCTTCCGCCGCCCTTGTTACCGGCGCCCTTGCTCGAGCCGCTGCCGCTCGACGCCTTGCCGGCTCCGCCGCGGCTGCGC